>CAIUFU010000107.1 GCA_903898475.1 uncultured Alphaproteobacteria bacterium
AGTGTCAGAAATACCGCTATCAGCTTCGTGAGATTTGGGACGAATCAAAGCCACTAGTTATGTGGCTGCTAATGAATCCGAGTGTGGCTTGTATTGATTACGCTGATCCAACTCTGATAAGAACTGGTAAATTTGCGCGCTCTTGGGGCTGTGGCGGACAATTAATCGCCAATGTTCATGCCTATCGTGCCACTGACAAAAACCGATTGTTGGAAGTAAAAGATCCAGTTGGCCCAGAAAATGATGATATGATTCTTAAAATGGCCAATGAATCCAAAACAATTGTGTTAGCCTTCGGACAACCTCCAAAAATGCTTCGTTCGCGTGGCCAAGATTTGATTAAGTTACTCCAACATCATTCGGGGCTTTCTTATTTGCGTCTTTCACAAGATGGAACGCCGAGTCATCCGCTCTATTTGCCATCGACTCTTACCCCTCAACCTTACTAAATCAGATATTTGTGTCACCACTGGTGACACAAATATCTAAACCTCAAAGTCCAACTGTTGCAAAAATTGCACCAGTTCAAAAGCAATATGCAAAAACTGCATATTTAGGGTAAAATGCCCATAGGATTTTGACCAAACCGTTGATTCTAGTAATCTGAAGTCACTTTTCTATTTCTAGAAATAGTCGTAGCGTGCTATATTTTCCGAATTCTATCACTGGGCGAATATTTTATATCTCTAAAATAAGGGTGAGCTTAATTTAACAGCTATATTGAGGTTCATAGATATTTTTTGAAGCAACAGTATCACTCTCAAGCAGGTTTCTCATCGATTTAGAATGAAATTTTAAATCTTTTATGCTAGGATTTGGCTCAACTTGAGCTGATTTATCTGAGATTTTCTCAGAAATAAAACTTTCTACTCCAAAATTAAATTTTCATAAGCATGGCTGATCTCAATCTATCTTCCTTTATTTGGTCAGTTGCTGATTTGTTGCGAGGTGATTTTAAGCAATCTGAATATGGAAGAGTGATCTTGCCTTTTACCGTTTTGCGCCGTTTGGATTGCGTTCTTGCCCCGACAAAAGCCGCTGTGTTAGAAGAAAAAGAAATTCGTCATAAAGCAGGAATTAATCCTGAGCCTTTTCTTCTGCGTAAGTCTGGACAGCATTTTTACAATACATCGCCCCTCGATCTAAATAAACTCATGGGTGATCAAGATAATATTGGTGAGAATTTGCGCTCTTATGTTCAGGCATTTTCACCGGCGGTACGTGATATTTTTGAAAATTTCGAGTTTCACAACCAGATTGATAAACTTTCAAAAGCTGGCCTTCTTTACATGGTTACGGAGAAGTTTGCCAATATCAATTTGCATCCAGATGTTGTCAGTAACGCCCAGATGGGAACGGTGTTTGAAGAGTTAATCCGTAAATTTGCCGAAATCTCAAACGAAACTGCTGGAGAACATTTTACTCCGCGTGAAGTTATTCGCTTAATGGTGAACCTTCTGTTCATAGAAGATGATCAAGCCCTTACAAAGCCAGGTGTTGTGCGTTCAATCTACGATCCAACAGCTGGAACTGGTGGAATGTTGAGTGTAGCTGAAGAGCATCTAGCCAGTCTTAATCCTAATGCTAGATTGGTAATGTATGGACAAGAATTAAATCCCGAGTCTTACGCTATCTGCAAAGCAGATATGTTAATCAAAGGCCAAGACATCGCCAATATCATTCGCGAAAACACCCTTTCCGCCGACGGATTACCTGGAAAACATTTCGATTATATGCTTTCCAATCCTCCTTTTGGGGTTGAGTGGAAAAAAATTGAGAAAGAAATCCGCAAAGAAGCTGAGCAAATGGGTTTTAATGGCCGCTTTGGTCCGGGATTGCCGCGTGTTAGTGATGGCTCGTTACTTTTCTTGCTGCATTTAATTTCAAAAATGAGGCCAGCTGTTGATGGAGGAAGTCGTTTTGGCATTGTGTTAAACGGCTCTCCTTTGTTTACAGGTGCTGCTGGTTCAGGTGAAAGTGAGATTCGCCGTTATGTTTTAGAAAATGATTTGGTTGAAGTTATTATTGGATTGCCAACCGACATGTTCTACAACACAGGCATTAGCACTTACATTTGGATTGTTAGTAACCGCAAACCAAAAGTACGCAAAGGCAAAATCCAACTTATTGATGCAAGTGGCTTCTGGCAGAAAATGCGTAAAAGTTTAGGTAGTAAACGCAAAGAACTAAGCCCAGCTCACATTGAGGATATTACGCAAATTTTTGGTAACTTTGAAGAGGTTACTCGTGATGGAGTGCCAATTAGCAAAATCTTTAAAAATGAAGATTTTGGTTATCGCACCATAACTGTTGAGCGTCCACAGCGTGATGATAAAGGTAAAATCATTATTGCAGAGAAGGGAAAGTTAAAAGGAAAACCTCAGCCAGATACTTCTTTGCGCGACAGCGAAAATGTTCCCCTTGGCGAAGATGTAGAAACTTACTTTAAACGCGAAGTTTTACCTCACGCCACTGATGCTTGGATTGATCATGAAAAAACCAAAATTGGCTACGAAATTCCTTTCAATCGTCACTTCTATGTTTTTAAGGCTCCGCGTTCTTTAAGCGAAATCGATGCAGATTTGAAAATAACTACTGATCGAATTCTAACCATGATTGGAGGCTTAACAAAATGAGCAAAGAATTAAGCCATAACACCCAATTTGTTGAAGTTTCAGATCTTATAGCCTCCGCCAAGTCGCGAGCAGTGCAAGCGGTTAACTCTACTTTAGTTGATCTCTATTGGCATGTTGGCGCAATTATTAGCCAAAAAGTTGAAGCGGCGGAATGGGGCGATGGAGTGGTAACTCAATTAGCCGAATATATAGCCAAGACCCATCCTAATATTAGAGGTTTTACTCGCGCTAATTTGGCTAGGATGAGGCAGTTTTATGAGACATATAAAGACCATACATTTCCATCTTTTGCAGCTAATCAAGAGCTTGTTACGCTTGATGAGGCAGAAGAATCATCAATTGTCTCACCACTGGTGAGACATTTAGACCAAACAAGAAAAATTCTAGCCGTTCCGGTATTGCTAAGAAAATTACCATGGACACATCACATGATAATTATTGGGCAAAGTAAACGTCTGGAAGAACGAGAATTTTATCTTAAACTTGCCATTAAAGAGCGTTGGGGAAAGAGAGAGTTAGAGAGACAAATCAAAGGTGCGCTTTTTGAAAGGGCGGTTCTTAATCCGCTAAAAGTCTCACCAGCGGTGAGACAAACTCACGAAGAAGCATTATCGGTTTTTAAAGATTCTTATGTTGTCGAGTTTCTGAACTTGCCACAAGAACACGCAGAATCTGATTTGCATCGTGGTCTTTTGCTAAAATTGAAAGATTTCTTAATTGAACTCGGCAGAGATTTTTGTTTTGTAGGAAGTGAATTTCCAATTCAGGTTGGCGGGCGTGATTTCGCGCTTGATTTGTTGTTTTTCCATCGAGGCTTAAATTGTCTGGTTGCAATTGAGCTAAAGGTTGGACGATTTGAGCCTGAATATTTAGGTAAACTCAGCTTCTATCTTGAAGCGCTAGATCGTGATGTAAAAAAAGATCATGAAAAGCCTGCTATCGGCGTTCTTCTTTGTGCTAGCAAAGATTCTGAGGTTGTGGAATATGCTCTTAACAGAACGCTAACCCCAGCTCTGATTGCTGAATATCAAACAAAGTTGCCGGATAAAAAAATTCTCCAAGCAAAGCTTCATGAATTCTACCTTCAAAATGCAAAGGAAGAGGGTGATTTATGAGCTTCCCGAAATATGAAAGATACAAGGATAGCGGGGTAGAGTGGTTGGGTGAGGTGCCAGAGCATTGGGAAGTTAAGCGACTACGTTTTGTGGTCGAACTCAACCCTTCCAAAGTTGAAGTGGCAAATCTTAATCGTGACATGCTTGCATCTTTTCTTCCCATGGAAGCAATTGGTGAAGATGGTTCGTTACGGATTGATCTGGAAAAACCAATAGGTGAGCTTGAAAGTGGCTACACTTATTTTCGCAACGGCGATGTTACCATCGCTAAAATTACACCTTGTTATGAAAATGGTAAAGGTGCCTTGATGGATGGACTTGTAAATGGTATTGGTTTTGGAACAACAGAATTGATTGTTGCACGCCCCAAACCCAAAGAAATCATTGGTTCATACCTGCACTACCTATTTATATCATCTGTTTTTCGTAGTATTGGCGAATCTCATATGTATGGCGCTGGTGGACAGAAGCGCGTTCCCGATGTTTTTGTTAGAAATTTTTCTACTGCACTTCCACCTCTCTTAGAGCAAAATTTAATAACTACTTTTCTTAATAATGAGATAGCAAAGCTTGATAAGCTTGTGGTAGAGCAGCAGCGATTGATTGAGTTGTTGAAGGAAAAGCGCCAAGCCGCTATTTCTCACGCGGTTACACGTGGCCTCAGCCCAAATGTTAAACTGAAGCCTTCTGGAATTGAATGGATTGGGGATGTTCCAGTGCATTGGGATGTGAAGAAATTAAGATATCTTTGTAATATTCAAACCGGAGCAAGAGATACAGAACATGCTGTTGAAGATGGAGAATTCCCATTTTTTGTGAGATCACAGACAATCGAACAAATTAATTCAAAAAGTTTTGATTGCGAGGCTGTGCTAACAGCAGGTGATGGCGCTGGTGTAGGAAAGGTTTTTCATTACTACGAAGGTCCATTCGATTTTCATCAACGTGTTTATATGATGAATAATTTCAAAGGCATTTTAGGTCGTTTCTTTTTCCATTATTTTCGAGAGCATTTCTACAGAGTGGCATTAGAGGGCGGTGCTAAATCAACAGTGGATTCTCTAAGGAGACCAATGTTAACAAATTTTCCAGTTTGTTTGCCACCAAAAGATGAGCAGGAAGAAATTATTCGAGCAGTAGAAAAGTCCGCAGCTTCATTTGATATCCTAACAACTGAAGCGCAGCGTGCCATAGACCTACTACAAGAACGCCGCACCGCACTAATATCAGCAGCAGTTACCGGCAAAATTGATGTCCGCCAACTTAATAAAAATTAACCAAATATGAGCCTTCACAAAGAAATTAATTTTGAGAATGAAATTTGCCAATATCTGGCAAGTCATGGTTGGCTTTATGCTGAAGGTGATGCGAATTTATACGATAAAACACGAGCAATTTTTCCAGCAGATGTTTTGGCTTGGGTTAAAGAAACTCAAAAAGAAGCCTTAGAAGTTCTGGTCAAGAATCACGGAGAAAAAGCAGAAGAAACAATTCTGTCGCGCTTGCGTGATCAAATTAATCAACGCGGAACTCTTGATGTTTTGCGTAATGGCATCGAATTATTGGGATTAAAAAAACCTCTAAAAATCACCGAATTTAAGCCAGCCCTTGCAATTAATGATGATATTTTAACGCGCTACAAAGCTAACCGTTTGCGCGCTGTTCGCCAAGTTCGCTATTCCCTCAACAATGAAAATAGCATTGATCTGGTTCTCTTTTTAAATGGTGTAGCGGTTGCAACTGTTGAGCTAAAAACAGATTTCACTCAAAGCATTGATGATGCAATTGACCAATATCGTTTTGATCGCAACCCAAAACCAAAAGGGCAAAATCCTGAAACCTTACTATCTTTCCCAAATGGCGCTCTAGTTCATTTCGCGGTTAGTAGCAGTGAAGTTGCTATTACAACAAAGTTGATGGGAGCTCCAACAGTATTTTTACCATTTAATTTGGGTAATGATGGCGGCGCAGGAAATCCGGTAAATCCAAATGGCTATCGTACCTCATATCTCTGGGAACAGGTTTGGGAAAAAGACAGTTGGCTAGAAATCTTAGGACGCTACATCATTGCTGCGCGTGATGACAGAAAGCAAATCGAAAAAATTATTTTCCCGCGTTTTCATCAACTGGATGTGACTCGTAAGTTGCAAATGGCTGTTCTTAAAGATGGCGCCGGAAGTAAATATTTAATCCAGCATTCCGCAGGATCTGGCAAAACAAATTCTATTGCTTGGACGGCACATTTTCTGGCTGAGTTACACAACGATCAAAACAAGAAGGTTTTTGATACCGTTCTTGTTATTTCAGACCGCACGGTAATTGATGATCAGTTGCAAGAAGCACTTTATAGTTTTCAGCGCACAAAAGGTGTTGTTGCTGTTATTAAGGGTAGTGAAGGAAGTAAAAGTAATGAGCTTGCCGAGGCTCTTTCTGGGCAAAAAAAGATTGCCGTTTGTACGATTCAAACTTTCCCATTTGCTTTAAAGGCAGTTCGTGAACTTGCCGCAACCCAAGGAAAATGTTTTGCAGTTATTGCTGATGAAGCTCACAGCTCTCAGAGTGGCGAAGCAGCTGCTAAGCTAAAAGAATTATTGAGTAGCGAAGAATTAGCGGATTTATCTGATGGCGGCGAAGTTAGTGGCGAAGATATTCTTGCGGCACAAATGGCGGCTCGAGCAAGTGATTCTGGAATTACTTTCATAGCTTTTACAGCGACACCAAAAACTAAAACGATGGAACTTTTTGGCACTCGTCCAAATCCATCACTTCCAACGGGGCCAGATAATTTACCAGCGCCTTTCCATATTTATTCAATGCGTCAGGCGATTGAAGAAAAGTTCATCCTTGATGTTTTGCAAAATTACACGAGCTACAAACTGGCTTTTAAACTAGCTCATGAAGGAGTTGGCTACGATGAAAAAGCAGTCGAGCGTAATTTAGCGCTAAAAAAGATCATGGGTTGGGTGAAGCTGCATCCTTACAATATTTCTCAAAAGGTGCAGGTTGTTGTTGAGCATTTTAGAGAGTTTGTTTCTCCGTTGCTTGATGGCAAAGCCAAAGCAATGGTAGTTGTTGGAAGCCGTCTTGAAGCAGTGCGTTGGCAGTTGGCTATCGAAAAATACATCAAAGATAACAACTACAAGATGGGCGCATTAGTGGCATTTTCAGGGGAGGTTAATGATAAAGAATCTGGAGCAGAAAATTTCACAGAAAACAGCAAAGCGCTGAATCCAAATTTAAAAGGACGCGACATTCGTGAAGCGTTTAAAGGCGAAGAATATCAAATCTTGCTTGTGGCAAACAAATTCCAAACTGGATTCGATCAGCCATTATTGTGCGGAATGTATGTTGATAAAAGGTTGGCTGGAATTCAGGCGGTGCAAACTTTATCTCGCTTGAATCGCGCTCATCCGGGTAAAAAAACAACTTATGTGTTAGATTTCGTGAATGACCCAGAGGAAATACTTGAAGCGTTCAGAACATATTACACTACGGCGCAACTTTCTGCGGCTACAGATCCAAACATCATCTTTAACCTGCGTACAAAATTAGATAATGCTGGGCATTATGATGATTTTGAGGTTGATCGTGTGGCAATGGTGGAACTCAACGCAAATTCCAAACAAAGTGATCTATTAAAAGCGTTGGAGCCTATTGTAGATCGAATTATGAAGAGCTACAAGAACACAAGAGATAAGCTGGCAACTGCGGAAGAACAAAAAGACAGTAAGGCAATAGAATCGGCGAAGAATGAATTAGAAGTATTGGTCTTGTTCAAAACTGATATGACTAGTTTCGCGCGTCTTTACACATTCTTGTCACAGATATTTGACTATGGCAACACCGACATCGAAAAGCGCGCAATTTTTTACAAAAGATTATTACCATTATTGGAGTTTGGTCGCGAACGCGAAGGCATCGATCTTTCAAAGGTTGTTTTAACCCATCACAATTTGAAAAATTTGGGCAAACAAACAATGTCATTAAATGAGGGAGATAAGCCTTTGTTGGATCCTCTTAGCGAAGTGGGTAGTGGCAATGTCCAAGAAAAAGAAAAAGCGCGACTAAATGAAATTATCGAAAAGGTTAATGACCTTTTTGGATCAGAAACTACTGATCAAGATAAACTGGTTTATGTTTGCCATGTGATAAAGGGCAAACTTCTGGAATCAGAAACTCTGCGCCAGCAAGCTGCTAATAATACTAAAGAGCAGTTCGGTAATTCCCCGGATTTGAAGCGTGAGAATTTGAATGCAATTATGAGCGCCCTGGATGCTCACAACAGCATGAGTACCAAAGCCCTAAATTCTGAAGCTGTTAGGAACGGAATCCTTGATATTCTGCTTAATCACTCGGGGCTTTATGAAGCGTTGAGGGAAAGAGTTTTATGAATACAGCAAGAAAAGTAATATTTTGGATTTCAAAATTACATATCCCAGTTACAACATTATCTGCAATCATACTTATTTTTTTTAATGCATTAGGGCAATATACATCAATAAAATTGTGGGGACATAGGCCAAATGAAGATATTCTTTTCTGGGGAGTAATTATAGCCTACATAATCACCTCGATTATGAGTTTTGTTCGTAACAAGGCAAATGAATATAAAATCAGCGATATAAAATCATCTAGTAATGACGAGATAAAATATTTTAAAGGCTTGTTATATCAGGAGAGGATAGATTCTTTAAAAGATCATCTTCGTGAAATTGCTGAGAGCCTAGAATTTACTATGCAGGAAAGAATATGTGTTTACAGATTTATTGAGGAAGAAAAACTATTTGAGTGCGTAGGAAGATACTCTCTTCATCATCAATATGGACAACTATCAGATCGAAAAAAATATCCATCAGATGCCGGAATTATTGCTCATGTTTGGAAAAATGGGGAGCTAAATGGATCTAAGAGAGATGATAAAATTCCAGATTATCAGAACAAAAAAAATTATTTTGAATATCTTAAGGACGAATATAAAATTGAGAAGAAAGTAGCGAAGAATTTTCGCATGAATCCCGTTGATATTTATGCTGAAGTTATTCGTGATACGAAGAAATTTCAAATTGCAGTAATTATTTTCGAGAGCCAGCGCAAAAATTTTCTCGATGAAGGTAAGCTTAAAGAAAAATATAACGATATCAAAAGAGAGGCAATAATTACTTCACTGGATAAACTAAAAGATCAAAATCCTCCAAACCTAAAAACCGCGAGCGAGGCGCAACTATAATAATGGCCGATTTAAGAGATATTATTGCATATTATTGCAAAAAGTACCCTCATAAGACTGAGTTATCTAAAGCTAGACTAACTAAAATGGTATACTTAGCCGATTGGAAGTCTTGTATTGATCGAAGCAAGCAGATTTCTAAGATACAGTGGGTTTACAATCATTATGGACCATATGTTGAAGATGTTGCAAATGTAGCTCAGACTGACGACATTTTTGATCTAAAATCAACCATAAATTTCTTGGGTAAAAGCAAACAAGTAGTTAAGTTAAAATCTGAAAATTACGATACAAAATCCTTAAGTGTTGCTGATAAAAATATTCTTGATCATATTATATCCATAACCAGTAAAAGGTATTGGAATAGTTTTATTGAGCTCGTTTATTCGACATATCCTATCATAAAGAGTGAGAAATTTTCCAATCTAAATTTGGTAGAATTGGCTGAAGAATACAAGCAGAATAAGCCAGAATAGAATTTACTGTGATGAGTAAGTTTATCAAAAAAAGTCAACTATTGAGTTGAAATGGCGTAAGATGTATTATGGGGGAAATTGACTTCCTTCTCCTACCTGTTAAGTATTTTTAACTCGTAGGTTTTAGAATACTTGATTGAGAACAAATTATTAAGCGTCTACAGCCACGTGTCATAGCAACATATAAGTTTCTAGCATCTAATTTGTCGGCGTTGAGTATAACCGCGACATCAGCTTCCAAACCCTTCAACAGTAGTGTGCTACCAACAGCTCTTTTAGGCAAAGGCCTACCTAAAATTCTGTTTTGTTCTCTGATCCGTATTGCCGCGTCAGAAAAAGTCAAATTTGCGTTGCTCTGACATAGCTGCATTGCTTTAATGCACGCTTTGAAAACAGCGGGACGATAAGTCCTGACACCGGACTGTTTATTAATTTCTACCAATAGCTCAACAGCATTTGTGAATCTGGGTTCTTGCACAAATTTTATGGCCGCTCTTTCAACATCACTAGGCTCTTTTCTTGCCGTTCCTCTAAGCAGCGTTTGAACTCTCGTGACTAAATCATTGGCTCCTACATTTGTCATTAAGTTCTGTGCAAAGGCAGTGATTTCTGCTAAAGCATTATCATTGTTTAATGCAAAACGATTAGCAAAATCTATGAGGTCGCGCAAATCGACAGCCTCTACAGTTACGGCGCCATGAACTGCACTGGCTATACGATAGCGACTATCTGCGCTAATACTCTCCCCTATGATGAGTACTCCACCATCCTCGACAGGAGATTTTTCGCGTGACGCCCTCAGTAATTTTGCATGGTCATCATTATTACCATCTAATTTCACCCACTGTACTTCCGGAGGAGCTTTGCGAAGATCAATTTGTTGACGTGAAAGTAGTTTACTCCTTACTTCAAGCAACCAGCGTCCAAAAGTTTCGCAACCTGCATTAACCCAGCGCCATGGTATATCTAACTCAGCATGGATTGGGAAATGTTTGCATACATGCTTTTCCCAATCAGCCAGACCATCACTACCAAAATTAAAAATTGCTTGTAAAGGATCGCCAAGAACACATGTTTTAAGTGATCTAGAGGCCCAATATACAATAGCATGCTGATAAAATGAACAGTCTTGGTATTCATCAACAATAAGATGTGAATAGCTTGCCTTGAGAATGTCATTAATGTGACTCTCTTTAAGTAGCTTATAGGCACCCTTTCTAATAAGTGGATAGTGCTGTCCAGGATTTTTAAGACTTAGCGCGTCCGCAGAAATACCGGAACGCTCAGGGAATAAAGACGCTAGCCTTATTGCCCAACCATCAATTGTAGACAGTCGATATTTTGATGATGGAACGCTCAGTCTATCCAATTTTGATCGCAAAGATGCAACTCCTGCATTGGTATGCGTAAGAACTAATACCGGCTTTGCTACTTGGCTGTTTCTTAGCGTTTCTGCAATGAGGTGGGTTTTACCACACCCTGCCGGAGCCGTAATAGTAACATTTGAGATTTCTAGAAGGTTTGTAACATTATTCATTACTTTCTGCCCATGCAAAAATATCATCAATCTTTTGGCGGAATGCAGGATCAGCCTTGCTAAGATTAGGAGCTATTATTTCTCTACCTATATACTCCATCGCTGAAACATTCTTGAACCACGAGCTTTTATTATTAATCTTTGAGGCTGCTGCTATCCATTGCCTTGCGGACTTTTTTTGCTCTGTTGTATAAGTGTTTGAAGTAAAAGCATCTTTGTATTCTTGAAGAGAGAAAGTGTTTTTTGAAACATTAAGTAAGTGATTATTTATTAGATCATCACCATGTATGCTTATGGCATAATCAACTATTTGCACGACTGCATTATCGCAGACGGAGAAAAAGATTTCGTCCTCAATAGAGCGCTCTTGTTGCCAGAAAAACAGTTTTCCTCCTTTAGAAGTGAACTCATGTTCAGTAGTAGCATCGGGTTTTTTGTCATCATCGCGCAAAACTGCTACGGTATAACCAAAATTTTTGAGCGGTTTTGCTCTGTTGTATATGTTATCAACGCCACCAGCGTCTACGAGACAAATTCCAAGCGCATGAATTGAAGTGTTACTAGTGGTTGTGGAGCGGTGTTGATCCAGACCTCGTATGAAGCCGACTTCACTTGCACCCTCGCATACTAAAACAGCTGATGAAAGGAATGCTTCAGGATGGCATCTAATTGTTGCCTGAATGTCATTCTGTGTTCCTGCATAAATACAATTATGTTCGTGTTTGCTAGGACGCAGAATATACAACTGCTTGCCAGAAAGTTCTCTCAGTGCAGTTGGAGAATGTGTTGTCATAAAAACTTGCAGCGGCTCTGAAGTTTCTTTCGCTCCTAATGATCCCAGTAGCCTAATGATTCTATGAGGTTCAAGACCATATTCCAATTCATCTATGAGAATTACAGAAGAAGATTCCGCAGCTTTTCTCTGTAATCCCGCAATGAGTAATCGAGTTGATCCTATTCCGAGGTTTTTAAGAGGAATACCGTTCGCATCATGAAGGGAAATAGTACCTCCACTAAATGATATGGAATGTGCGTCCAGCATTGCCTTAACATTACCACCCGTAGGTATGCCTAATTCATCCGCAGTGCTTTTCACAGCGGCTAGTGCTGTAGTTAAATGTTCTTGAGCACTGTCTCCGAATGCAGCACGCGCCTCTCTTGCTGCTAAAGTAAGGGCTAGTGAAGCGTCCGCTGTTTCATCGGATAATTTGTTTAGAATAGAGCCCTTTCTCCAACTCAGATTGAAATCAGATATATTTCCTATTCTTGTTGGTGAAAGCCTTACACGATCAGCCCAACCTAGATTGCGCGATAAACCCTGCGCCTGAGCTCGATCAGAAATAAGACACCACACAGGTTCAAGATCTGCTCCTACACTAAGATTGACGGAAAGTACCGTTTCCAATCCATCGCTTGGCTCATCTTCAATATTCCCGGTTAGATCACAAAATCCACGCAGGTGGGCCCCATAAGTATCGATGTTTTTTAAGTTATCGCTTAGGTCGCCGATGGTAACTGTAATGCTGATTGGATTTTCTACATTAAGTTGGTAAAAATCGGTATCACAAAATATAATGCTGCGCCTCGCTCCTATGCAAAGGTCTATCGCATCAAGCAACGTTGATTTTCCACTGTCTCCATGCCCGATTAGGCAGTTAATTCCGTTTGACGGCTGCCAATCCAAGCTTTGTATTCCTCGGAAATTTTCTATCTTAACCTTTCTGATGCGTGCCATTTTTCTCTTTCTATTCAATTATACTTAGGACAATCCCATTTTTATAATTTAGGAATATTGCCTAAATTAAAACGGTTCAAACTTGATGAGGTATTTTGCAGTTTTACCATCTGCGTTGTTTTGTGGAACACCATTCGCATCTCTTTCAAATTCAAATTTAAAACCATCATTTTGTGATGCTGACTTGGGTAAAACTGGTACTAGGCATCTCTCTTCTTCTATGGATGAGTAATGACTCGGGTCAAGAAATGGAATCACATAAGCGTCAGCAAATTGGCCTTCAAAATTAATAATAATTTTTGCGCCAGTAAAATCCGATTTAGACAAATTTGCTTTGGTGAATATTGATCCTCCAAGTTCAGAATTTTTAAAGTTTACATTTTCCAAGTTTGCATTAGAAAAATTCGACCTTCCAAATCTGACACCTTCAAAATCAGCGCCTTCATAAAAAGTTGCACCGGTAAAATCAGCATCAAGAAAGTCGGCAGCCTCTTGCTTAAAATTAGAATTTAACCTGAATTGAACCAATCTTAAAAAATAAGAATCTTTAAAATTAGCTCCGACTAAACAAGACTTTTCAAAATCAACTGATTCAAATCTAGCCCCTGAGAATCTAGCTTCTCGTAAATTAGCTTCTTTAAAATTTGGTCCTTTATAACTTATTAAACCGCGTTTCTTACATTCAAAATTAGCACAGCTAAAATTGACTCTTTCTAAATTAGCTCCTTCAAAGTTAGCGCCACCTAAACAAGCTCCTTCAAAATTAGCCTCAGCCAAATTGGCTTTTAACCCACCTAAATTTAATCCTCTCAAATAAACTCCATTTTCCCATCTTTTTTCACCTTCGTTCCAAGTGCCTCCGTTACTCTTTGCCGACAAATCAATTCCCACTAGATCCACATTATGTCTTGCTAAAAATTCTAAAGCCTCTTTTTTACCAGAATTTCCGACAGCCTTAGTCGATAATACTTGCCAAGCACCTAAAATTTTCTGCTCTTTTATGGCTTCATTTTGCTTAATTAGACTAAAGAGAAAAATACAAATTGTGATGATGTTCGTAGTTATCATCTCTGACTTGCCAGACAAAAAATAAACAGCAGGACTAACAATCACTGTGGCAATGACTGTCATCAAAATTTCAACGTGCTCCTTTTTTAGGGTCATATTTGTTTAAGCGGAGTTGCTACCTAATTAATTGAACTTTTATATCTAGAGTCAGATCCTGCCAGACCTTATCCGCCGTCAATACCGGAAGATTCTTAGATTTCGCCAAAGCCAAACAAGCACGATCTCCCAGAGAAAGCCCACATTTTTTAGTCACTGCATCAAGTGAAGCCGCAATAACCGCCTGCTCAGCATCAAACTCAATAATATGCGTAAAAGTATTCTTAATTAATTTCAGTCCCTCCGCCCTCTCCTCTTCAGTCTCAAAAATCTCGCGATAAGCCACGGTCAAGACTTCAGAAAAATTCACACTCGATATTATAGAGTTACCCAAGTGCTTTTCTACAATTTCAAATCCGCTTTCTCGGTTAAGAAGCGCCAATACTGCCGAAGCATCAATTACAATTTTGTTCTGCATTTTAAATATCCTCGTTTCTCCTCATTTCAATCAAATCATCCACTAGGCTTTTCTTGTGTTTTGAAGCCACAAGATTTTGAAGTTTCTGCAAAGATTGCTTTGGACTGTGAATTATGATGTCGTTATCCGCCGACAAAGTTAAAATAACTTCATCTCCCGGTTTTATATTTAACTCTCTTCTAAAAGTAGCAGGAATGATAATTCTGCCATTCTCGCTAATTGTTACATTATAGTCTCTCATGACGGCTTGCCCTCAATCAGTATTAAATCAAAGTATGACCCTTTTATTTCAAACGGTCATACATGAGCTAATATGACCTAAAACTAGAAAATGTCAACAATATATATTCTGACTCAAAGTTAAAAATCCCTTCCCTTCTTAAAAGTAGGTAAGATAATTAGCTTTATCTTACCTACTAGGAATTTTAAAAAAATCCGGGAAAAAATGACAAACGAGATCGAAGTTCAAAAAATCGAAAATTTTAGCTTGGCCACAATCGAAGAAATTTCTGAGGAAATTATTTGGCTGGAAAATTTCACCTCGAAGGCCACAAAAAAAACTTACAAGGCGACAGTAAAAAAATTCTGCTCGATGTTCGAAATAAAAAACGTCGATCAACTTCGATCGGTGACATCGATGCACATCATAAAATTTCGTGATGCCATGAAGGCCGGCGGCGAAAAAAATGCGAGTATAAATAATCGCATGTCTGGTCTCTCATCACTCTTCAAACATCTCATTGAGCGCCAAATCATCAAATCAAACCCGGTCTACGGCGTTAAAGCCATGAAAAAAGATTACCGCAAGGTGAAAAGCCGTGCTATGGCCAATGCCGAAATAGACGCAATCTTAAAGCGGCCGGACACTTCGAAGCTAGTGGGCTTAAGAGACAAAGCGATCTTATCGATATTATTTAATTTGGGAACAAGGGTAGGGACTATCGCAGCGCTCAGAGGCAAAGATATCTATGAGGAAAATGGTTACATGATATTTGATATGCACCTGAAGGGTGACAAAAGAAATCAGGTGGCTGTGAATTCTCACATTCAGGCAAATCTGAAGAATTATTTTGAAGCGATGGGTTATTACATCAAAGACGGCGAGGGCAATATCAGGTTAAAAATTGCCGATGATCTTCCGGCGTTTCCACGGATGTCGAATAATCCGAAGCAAAATGATGTTACTAAGCCGATGAGTACTACTTCAATTTGGCGACTCTGGCAGAAATATGCTGATGGTGCTAACCTAGAAAGGACAAGGCCTCACTGCGCGCGAGCAACTTTTATCACTAAAGCGCTTGAGGCGGGATGTGATTTGCAGCATGTGCAGCAAACCGCGGGACATAATGATCCGCGCACTACTATGAGCTACAATCACAACCAAGTGCAATATAAGGATTCGGCGAGTTTTAGGGTGAGTTTTGGGTAAATCTTTTAAAGTTTACCGCACTTTAGATTGAGATCCCCATCTTATTTGTAATAAGATGTTGTTAAGGTGCAAAGGGTTGATTTTATTGATTCGGGGATTTTAGGGGAGGGTAAAAACAGGGGAGTTTTATTTTTTGGCAGATTTCTGAATCAAAATTTGCCAAAATTGAAATGTTAATCTTCCAAAAGTCACAGATTTAAATCTTTATGCTTTTATGCAAAGAAAGCTTTACATAAAAGCAGGAAAACATTTTACCTAAATTTCTTCGATTTTGGAGATTTGGAGTTCATTACTTATTTGATGAGTTCTCCAACCTTAATAACCTCGATTGCACGATGAAGATTCGTTGTCGCTTTTAGAAGGCTCAAATAAGAATCTCTGTTTTTTTTTGTAGGATTGATCTCAGCTTTGAGTTTTTTATCCGCTAAAAGTTTTTCAATTTTTACCATGTCTTTTTCTAATGACGCAGAATTTTGAGCATGGGCTGAAGAAATTAGAAATAATCCAGATAAGAAGATTGTGAGAAACTTGCTCATAAAATTATTGGTAAATTGAAACAAAAATGGACTGTTTGGACGGAAAATTAAGAAATCTCTAAATTAGATTTTGCTAAAAGCCTTTGCAGCCTCTCCAGCACTGTAAAAAACTATAAATATTAGCGCCAATATAAAGAAAAGGCCTATGAATAGTTTAGCTAATCCAAACTTGTTCTGGGTTAGAACTTCAAAATGCAAATCCTCTTTAAAGAAAGCTGTTGCCGCTGCTACTGCTAGTAGTGATTCAATAAGTAATATCCACATTTTCCAAGAATCTAGAACTTTCTCAAAATTTGTTTTTTCTCTCGGAAAAAGATCGAGGATGCTTACTGCGAAGGCATAATGATTAATTGAGAAAAATGCTAATAATGCAAGAGCAAGAGAGATAATTGTGCTGTAATTTTTCATAAAAATTTAATTGCTAATCGAGATCGTTTGACAAAAGGGAATTTAAAGTACGCTAAGGTTTTGGAACCAATCTTAGCGTGCTATATTTTCCGAATTCTATCATAACCTCTAGTGCTAAAATTTGAGATAATAAAATCAAGGCTTCGCGGGATATTTAAAACCTTAGCGTACTTTATAATCCGTTTCCTGAAGTTACCCCACTCAGGCCTTACAACGTGAATTAAGAACATGATTTTTGTTGCCTTGGATCTTTTCAATCATTTTAGCTCTATCACATTCCCAATCATTGGCGGGGTATGAATTATCCCACGCATCAAATAACTTTCTGTTTTTCTCGCCAATAATTCCTCTGCCCGGATAAGAAGAATCCATATACATGTAAACTCTGGCCACAACTCCTTTATCCAAATCCATTGGCTCAAATTTATGATTCTGGATTTTGGCTTTACAATCGCCAAAAGTTTGAGATTCGCCGGATATTTGCGCCATTGAGAAGTTTGATCTTAAACCATTTAGCTCACCGATAGCTGGCCATAAATTGTAAAGATCTGATTCTATTCTGTTAAACTCGGGATTGGTTTCGGCGCATTTACGACCTTTGAATTTTTTACCGTTTCTTTTGATACATTGAGCAGACCCGTCTCTCCATTCAGCAAAAGAATTGCCGAATGCTTCCGCTGGGACAACATGCTCCCACTCCAGGCGTGATGCTCTTTTTGGATCTTTTAAAACTTTGTAATCACAACTTTTGAGATCGATTGTTTTGCCGGAATATTTACAAGGGCAATAAATTGTTATTTGGTGATTCTGATGAATTTTGACCGCTATCTTTTTTGCTTCAGAAAAATTTTTGATATTCTGATTTCCAAGAGAACTGGCCAAAACATTCTCGGCGTAAAAAAATAATAGAATCAGAAAAATATTAAGTTTCATGCTAGTGGGCTAAATGTTTCCAACAATTTCTTCCCCATATACTTCTGATGTGTGAGTGAGTGACTGGGTAGCGCTTTTCTAACTCGTGAGATGAAATAATATTTTTTAAACTTCTGATTTCTAAGACCTGCTTTTCAGTTAATTTTGCGCAAGCATTCTTCTCCCCCCTAAAATACTGCTCGGCTACTCTTGCGACTAGTTCAGGATCTCTTTTAATCCCTAGTTTAGCATACCTCATTTTCAGCCTAGTTTGTTCGCTAGGTTTTTTGCCACTATGAGTTTTGGACATTTTTATGATAGTTTCCGGACTGTGCTTAAAGCCAGATCTATACTTCAGCTTTCCTTCTTGTACTAACTTCTTGAGATAATCTTTGGAGGTAGATGTGTAGTGATGATCTGGATTAATACAATACTTGTCATCACAACTGGAATAGACGACGAAATTTTCTGCCAGATCTCCATTGAAATACTCAAAAGAAAATCTTTTGGCCTTAAAAAATATTTTCTTGGTCCCTCTCTCACGAAAGTGGCATAAAAAATCGACCAGTTTTGATCCGTCCGCTGATTTTAGATGCCAACATCCTTTCTCGTCGGTGTTCTTGATAATTCTAGAAATAAAAACATCTCTCAGATCTGTTTTAGCTTTATCAACCAGAGTTTTTGGCAATAGACGCTTCATAGTGTTAATTATAGTTCTGGCGTTGTCATTGAGTGTTCATGTGCAATATGATGAGTAGAAAGTTGCCTTCTTACTTCTTCTATTCCAGATATTTTGTGCAGATCATTAAAGTCGGTTGGCATCTCATCTTTGTGGGCCAAGGTGAAGTTTGGTAACATTACTTTGGCGCCATATTTCTGAGCGGCTAATTCCGCTTTTTCTCTACCTACATTATGCTCTTTCCAAAGATCGTTGTCGGCGGCGATAATAAATTCTTTGTTAGGATGAGTTGTTTTAAGGTTCTTTAAAACATGCTCAATATTTCCGGCATCAAAGCTGGCAGCAACTGGCTTGCCAGTGGCGATGTTAATTGTTGCAGCAGTCGCAAATCCTTCAGCCAAGTAAATAGTTTTTGAATCCTTCACTTTGTCCTGATCAATCATGAAGAAGTGGCCTTGTTTCTTGCCACCGGGGAGAAACATTTTCTTTCCATCTTGCCCAATGAACTGAAGCGAGTGGATTTCACCCTTAGTGTCATGTAGAGGGACAACAAGTTTGTTGTCTTTAGTGAATCGGATGCCTTCAAAAGTTTTTTGGTTTATACCCTTTCTGGTCAAATATTGGTTCTTAGAGCTGTTAAGGAAATTTGGCTTAGAATAAAATTCAAAAGATCTTTTGGCTTTTTTAGCCACAGCCTTTGCTTCTACGACCTTTTGTTTTTCTGCTTGCTCGCGATCCTTTTGGCTCTGCTCTTGTTTGTGTTTAATCTCTTCGTCTGTGAGCTCTTTGAATTGAACATTCCCACCCAGTTTAATGCTGTTAATGCCCCATTTTACTAACTCGTCAGATTTGTAGCTCTTGGCGTAGCCAGCTTCTCCATGCCAACAAATCTCATATTCTTTCTTTTGGCCGAAGCGGATTTTGGTACTTGGTTTATTGAAAGCTTTGTCGATTGCTGAGGTTGTGTCTTTTGCATCAAGAGTCATTCCTGATTTAATGGCCTCCAAGAAATGTTCTTTAATTTCTGAGGAGGTTAGAATTGCTACGCGGCGCTTCTCATTTTGTTTGGACAATTTTTCTTCAGAAGTTTGGTGAGAAGGAAAATATTGTTCAGAAATATCGGCGCCGTTTTTTTCTAGTGATTTTATTAAATCTTCTAGGGTAGTTCCTGTTTTTATTACTTCCCCGTCAATATTTGTGAGATCAAAATAAAACTTTGTTCCGATTGGTCTATCTAGGCCTTGGGGCATCATGCCATTAAAAGTTCTAATTCTTGCTGCCTTTTCTAAGAACTGTTTTTGCTGCGGAGAAATTTCCAAAGATTCATCTGCTTGCACAGAGGTATATCTGAAGCCATCATTGTCTATGGCGCTGGAAATTCTTAAAATTCCGCCACTCTTTAAAGCTTCTCCAACTGAATTAAAACCCAATATTTCTGCGCCGTTCGTATGATCATTTCCAGTAGGGAATAGAGATCCGTCTCTCATTACATAAGGTGAAGCATCCATATCACCAAATTTGACAAATCCTTTGTAATCAATGGTATTTGGCGCTACTATTTCTGGATAAAAACTAGCAGTTCTTGATCTGGAGCTTGTAGAAAATTTAGCTTTTTGATCTTCGATGACTTCATTTATTGGAAGTTGAACACCTTCCGAGTCATGTAAAACTTTTGCTATTTCTGCAACCTCTTCTTGGAATGGCTTAATTTCAAAATTCTTAATATCGGCGTTTTGAGGCAGAATATTTTGATGTTCTCTAGCGCTGATCTCAATTCCGGTATTTTGTTCTAATTGTGCAATTACAGCGGCTCTGGAGTCAGTAACAATAATTGCTCTTTGTTTAGCGCGTGAAATTTCAACGTAGAAATTTTTCTGTGAGGTGAGTTTTCTGCGATAGCTTTCACAAACAGCAATTACATTCTCGCAGGTCAGACCTTGCGCTTTGTGAGCGGTGACAGCGTAGGAGTGATCCAGATGTTTGGCGTGAACCGAATCTTTTTTTATCTTGAGACTTTTGCCATTATCTAACTTTATAGTGAGTGTTGATCTGTTTATTCCGGTGATTTGGCCGCCGTCAGCATTGATAATTTTTAGTCCTGGAATAGAGCGAGTGAAGGCAACTTTGTCCTCAACTCGAAAGATTCTTTCCCTTTCCTCAAAAACTTCAAAATAGATTTTTTCAGCTTTACCTTTGATGTCGATGGGGTTGAAGGTTTGGGTAGTTTTTGCGCCGGTTTGAATCGTGATGAGATTGGCTTTATTATCGATTTTGGTGATTTGGCAATAATCGTTTTTACTCACTTTCAGAAAATCTCGATCCTTAGAAAATAACAAAACATCTCCAACTTGAAATCTGTACGCTCTGGTTTTTTCGGCTTCAGTGAGATTTCGATTGTGGTAAATTTCTTCTGAGAAATCTGGGTTTAGAGCTGACTTTATTCTGAAAACCGTTTCTTTGATCAGGTGTTCTTGGCTCTGTTGCTTTCTTTCTTTAAAAAGTAAGTCGCTGATCAAACTATTTACTGATTCCCGCGTTTCATTTGCCGGGGTCAAAATCATGGTTTTGGCGCGCATTGCTTGGGGCATGGCCATAAATTGAGCTACTGCTTCATGATCTACGGGGGCTTCCGGTTCTACGATGTCATAATGTATTTGCTGGAAAGCTTGTCTGATGTTGCCGTCGATTGTTTCATAGACTGCGGCTTTGAGATTTTTATTTTCTTGGCGGCGGATTTCTTTCATGGTTGCAGTGGCAATACCATTTCTTCCAAGCTCAAAGAAGGGAACTCCTGCTTCAACGGCATCAAGCTGTTTAGTGTCTCCAACTAAAACTACTCTCAAATTTAAGCGCTCTGAAATAGTCAGTAGGTTTTTCATTTGAGTGGTGGAGATCATACTAGATTCATCAACCACTAAAATTTTATTTCTAAAATCTTGCTGCATGCTCTTTAAGCCTTCCTGAGTACCGCGGCCAACTGCTACTCCATCATATTCGGATAAAAATCTTTGTAGCGTAATTGAGTTAATTCCAGCTTCAGTGTTGAGATTTCTGGTGGCAACTCCTGTGGGAGCCATTCCAACTAGTTCAAAGCCTTCTTTCTTGGTGATTTTGTTAACTGCTTTAAGCATAAAAGTTTTACCAACGCCAGCGTAGCCTTCGATAGCAATAATACGATCTTTGCTACTTAGAATTAATTCAGCGGCTTGTTTTTGGCCCTCATTGAGTTCGCTTAAGGTCTTGGTGTATTTTATCTCACGATCGAGAAAGTTGGGGCTGAGGAGATTTTTATTAAGGCGCGTTTTGGTAAAGTCTTTAACAATTGGCTGATGTTGATCCTTACCCTTCAGCATCAAATCAATAATGGCATTTTCTTTGGCCAAAAGCTCTGCGGTAGTGAAGGTGTTTTTCTCTAAACCTATTTTCTTGGTGGGTAGTAATGTTTGTTTTTCAACAAATTTATCTACGGCTCGCATAATGTCTGGATAGGTGGCACTTGCCAAAGTGTCATTTAAGGCAACCTCGATCAATTCTTTTTTGGTAAAGACAGTTTTTCTTTCGCCGAGATGTTTTATGGCGAAGTCGACGGCTTTGATGCCAAGATCCTCTATTTCTTTTTGGGTTATTTCGGGCGCTTTTAAGGCCACCGGAAATTCTGGGTTAAATTTGGGTAGTTTTTCTTTTGATAAATGTTCGTTAGCTTCTTGCTTCCAATCGCCGTGCAAATTGTGGTCGTGTTCTCTGACTTTCTTATTCTTACGAGTTAAAATTGCTGCTCTTTCTAGCTCTTTCTGACTAGCGTTTGGGCCGGCTAATTCTCTGAGTTGACCAGATCTTTTGCTAAATAGTTTGAGTAAAGGTTGTGGTACAATTGCTAGCTCGAAGAAACACTCATTACCTTTGTGAGTTAATTCATATCCAAGCTGCTTCACCAAAACCGCTAGCTCAGCACGATAAATCATTCCTAAGAAATTACGATTGTCGTAGATGTCG
The DNA here is from genome assembly GCA_903898475.1 of uncultured Alphaproteobacteria bacterium. GTDB lineage: Bacteria > Pseudomonadota > Alphaproteobacteria > Rickettsiales > UBA1997 > UBA2645. Next base: position 22,266 of record CAIUFU010000107.1, read on the forward strand.
TCAAAATAACCGGTGCGCCATTTACCATTTTTGCCAAGAGTGGCATTTGCTACAATAGCGTGACTGTGAAGTTGGGGATCTAGATCGCGGCTTAGCTCATGTTGGAATATGGCGGCAACCATTTTTCCGGTAGTTTCTAAAGAAATCTGGCCATCTTTTTTAACTCGGGTTTTGAAATAGGTTTTTTCCATTTCATCGAGAGCTTTTTTTACAGCTTGGTTGTGGGCTTCGATTAGTCTGTGATCTCCATAGAGTAAGGACATGATCGAAACACTTTTTGGAGCAGAGAAAGCACAATCTCTGCCCGGATCGTGAATTTTTTTACTCCCAGCTCCTACGCCTATTTTTTGGCCATTAGGTAGATTGCCTTCGAGGATGTTGAGGAAAGGTTCGCTTGTTACATTACCTTCCAATCCGAGCTCTTGCGCCCCTTTACCGTACCAACTGCTAAACTTTTGATGATCAGGATTATCTGAGGCGTAGTAGTCATCCTTGGCGAAATAGTCAGTTGTTTTTCCGCTGTTTTTTACTTTATCAACTGAAAGCATAACTGGCTAGCCTTGAGAGATTTTGGCTCTGACAAGATTTTCATCGAGACCGTTAGACTTCATAACTCGCATGATTTCATCGGCCACAAAACCTCTATCTTCGTCTGACAGTTTTAATTTACCGAAGGCCATCAAGCTGCCAACGCAATAACTGACATTTTTTAGCATTTTAAACTCAAAAGATTGGTGCTCGATTTGTGGGATGTCGAAGAAGATTCTTTCTCTAACATAGGTTGCTAAAGGCATGTTATTAGATGAGGCCCTTTGTAGGACGGCGTCATATTCTTTTTCTGAGAATTTGATTGTGATGTGTTTTGTTTTTGCCCCTGACATTTTGTATAAAATTTGGGTTAATAAAAAGGTTATTCGAAAAATGGGTCATTATTCTCGCGGCGGACTGCTGGCGCTGGGATTAATTGACGGTTCTGAGCGTTAGTTTGTTCTGGGTTTTCTTCCTTACTCTCGCCATCTTCTGTTTTAGAGCCAGAATCAGAGTCGATATTTTCTTCATCCAAGGACTCATTATCTTCCTTGGATTCCTCCTCATCACCATCGCCTTCTGGCTCATCATCTTCAAAATCCTCGTCGCCATTCCAGTCGTTAGTGCCTTGCTCCTGCATTAGATTTTCTTCATCATCTTCCTCTTCGAGATTGGCTTCAGTGTTACTCTCGTCTTCGTCGGTATTATCATCATCTTGTTCATCGCTTTCCTCATCCTCGTCCTCCTCGTCATCTTCCACTTCCTCATATTTTCTTTTTGGTTTTTCTGGGTTTCTGGGGTTTTCAGATATTGGTTTTAGTGGTACTGGCGCCAGAACATTAGTCACTGGTTTTGGCTCAGTTTCTTCTGGTCTTTCGATGAACTTTTGGCTGATTTTATTTCTAACTTTGATGGCGAAGGAGATTTGGGCGATGGGAAATTCTCCGGCAAATTTGATGTAGGCTTTTAGGCGCTTCATGAACATTAGTTCAGACGGGATTACCAAGCGTTTGAGGCTTTTTTGAGTGCTGAGGTTAACTCCATCACGAATTTCATTAGCGCCGTAAGAGATGCCTTCTTTGACTTCTTCAACTTCTTGAAAGCCAAGGTTTTGGGAGCAGAAGTCAGCGGTTTCATTGTCGGGGACGGAGAAGAAGAGTTTGTTGCGGCAGAGTGAGGTGATGGTATCGGTTGTATCCTTGCCGTAGATAGCTTTGAGCTGAGAAATTGAGTGCATTGAAACAACAAAAGCGCCGCCGAATTGGCGACTTTGGGCTAGGCCGTCTAGTAGCGAGGGTAGAGCTTGGAGAGATCCTACTTCGTCGAGGATGATCCAGATTCGTCTTGGTTCTTGGTCATGAGGTTGATTCTGGTCAACGCTGAGTAGGGATTTTACGGCGATGTCTAACCATGTTGAGATTAGAGGTTTCAAACTGTCGTGTTGATCGCCTTTGGAGGAGATGAAGAGGAAGCCATTATCCAGTTGGGGTTGAGATTTATTTTCTGCCCCGCCCTCAACCCACTTCCTAATTGAAAACTTTTCTTCATCGGAATCGTGGAGATATTTGATTGAGGCAACGTAGGCAGAAAGAATTGCCAGAATACTCAGTGAGGTTTTTTCTGAATCTGCACTGATTAGTGAAGATGCTTCTGTTCCCGCCAGAAAATGAGCGATTTGTTTGTGGTTTGAGCGCAGAAGTGCATCAACGAATTCTTGATTGGTGATTGTTGGATTCTCTTTTTTAATTTCCTTGGCGAAGGTTGAGAATACTCTTCTGGCGGCTTCGATCCAGAATGGGTCACCTCCACTTTTCTTTTCTGGGATAAAGGCTGAAGCGATGTAATCATAGTCACTTTCTTTTCTGACTTCGTTAAATAGTGACCAAGATTTTGAGCGAGCGTCTAGGGGGTTGAGGATTATGTCAGTTTGAGGGTTGTAGTAGGTTTCGGTGAGGGAACCCATTTTGTCGTAGATAATGGCACGATCACCTCTCAATCTGATTTGGTCGATTAGGTCTAGGATGGCACTTGTTTTACCAGTACCAGTACTTCCCAAGATGATTGTATGAAGGAACTCAGCATCTTTAGGAAAAGGGATTTTGGCTAGATGATAGTGTTTGAAGAAGAAGCTGCCTAGATAGAGGTTTTTTAGTTTAGAAACGGCTAGGAGGTTGGATTTAGTGATCAGGGCTTTGAGTTTGCTTTTGGAGACTATTCTGCCACCGCGAATGAACTTCTCTTTAGCGAGTTTTTTGCCGCGGAAATTGAAGAGATAGAGCAGGCCGCTAATGGCAACTAGCGCAGAGATAAATCCTACCCACAACCCGTCGACAACAGCTGAGAAGAAGCTGTCTTTGATGATGATTAGTTTGAAGTTACTAACTACCGCACTGGCTTTAACATAATGAATGTCTCCATATCTTCCAGTGAAGGTGAATTCAAAATTGTTAAAACCGAAACCCATGAAGATCTTAGCTAGGTAGTAGATTGAGATTTCTTTGAGATCTTGTAGATCGAATTTGCCGAAGACGTAAAGCAAGTCACCAATCAGAATGATCAGGAGAGCAATTTTTACCAAAGTGAAGGCAAGTTGTGCCGACATATGGAAGGAGTGCATGCTTGTTTGGCCGCCGCGGATGATGTTTTTCATTTTGAGACACCTCGATTATAAATGTTTGACCGGAAGAAATTAACCATGGATAAAGACCTTAATTTGTATAATTATAGTAAATTTATGACTGAAAAAACTGAGCAAAAACAGACACTAAAAGAAAAATTAAACTGCCCTCTATACCCTAGAAAGCTGGGTAAAAAGCTGTTTTTGTATTCGTTAGTTACTTTCCTCATTGTGTTCGTTTTACTTGTTGTATTTCGTAACTATTCTATCACTCACATTCTCTGGAACATTTGGGGTGCTTCGACAATATCTGGGCTCGTAGGAGCCTTTCTATGGTCTGGGTTTACTTTTGGGGGCAATAACGACGATCTAAGAAACTCCAATATTAGCATTTCCGGGTCTCACAGAATGACAAATATGCATAGCCTAAATAATCCTTCCAACTCATTGAGTTATCATTACAGGAACCGGTAGATTAGTCGAAAATATCAGATGGCTTAAAACCACTTGTTGTTGGTCTTGCCTTTATTCTCTCGTCTGTCGAGTCATATTCTTTTTTGACAGCGATAAAATCCTCAGACACCTTATCCAGATTGTCCCCACCCCTTGCGACAACTTTACCACCGACAGTCACAACATCTCCGATAGTATCTTTGCCTCTTGTTATAATCTCACCAGACAACCCATGCATTACCCCTTTATCCTGTTCAGATCTCACATCATCTCTAGGTGAAGAATCAATCTTAGCCTCATTAATAATCTGCTGAGTGTCGTTGAATTTATTGGCCGTAGACTGCTGCAAGTGAGAATTATCAATCGCTTTGCTTGGCACAGAAAACGTGAAGGAATGTTCATTTTGCATCTGTCTTGCGGGCTGACGATTTGCTGCGAATTGGGCTGAACTACGATTATATTCTGATTCCAAATTAGGTTTCTGGATTTGATCAATTTCTTGAAATTTATGGCTCATGAATTGATCAATTTCTTTACTGAGCATAGCCTTATCGTGATTGCTTGGATTGGTGATATTAGCTGCTCCAGAAGTACCATATTTTTCAACTAGGCCACCCCATAATTCTTGGTTATAGTTCTTATCGATTTCAGCAGAGTGAGATTTGGAATATTGGGCCTGTTCGCTATACCTTTTTGATGCTTCAAAGTGCTGAGCAGCCTCTTTGTTGAGGCTGGCGGATTTGTTGAAGCTTTCGTTGATGGATTCACCTTTGGAGTCGGTGAGGTTGAAGCGGTTGGATTGCATGGCCGATTCCACTACCGCAAAATCTTTAGATAGGTTTCTAGACTCGGAGAATTTTTTTGCCTCGTTGTAAAGATTCATATCGTTTGATGATGTAGAGATTTGGCCACTAGCTTTAAGAACTCCGCCAAAACCACCATTCACACTTACTAATGCTTCTGATGCGGCACCTCTATTAATATTATGCTCTTTGGCAAAATCATCAGTGGCAGTACTCACCGCGCCAAAAGATTTTCTATCTTCCTCATTCTTATTCTGTTCAAACCCCTGCGAGCTCTCAATACTACGATGATCACTAAGCATTCTCTCAAATCCTTGAGCTGAAGACATCTGCGCTTGAATAGATTTTGATTGGCCGAATGATTGTTCTTGGCTACTCATCCGTGATTGTTCACTGCTGATCCTCTCAGATCCGTGCAGTTCAACACCTAATCTTGATTCAACCTTAGAATTATCAATGCTACTGGTGCCGTCATTATGGCGGTGAATGGTTTGACCGGCATCGTTTGCGATGGAGATTCCACTACTTACATTTCTTGAGTTTAGGCCAACATTACCGAAACTAAGATTCCCCGTTGTACCTTCATGAGCTGCTGCTGAAACGGCACCTTGAACCCCAGACATAAATGAAGTTGTCATACTCGACATTGCAGCAGCGCCTCCTTTGGCAATTCCGTAAGCAAGCATTGGCACAAACATACTCATGTAGCCAGCCATCGCAGCGATGTCGCTCATGGTTTGTTGCAGAGCTAATTGGTTGCCTAACGTTAGACCTTCTCCAGTCCCCCCTCCACTTCCACCTAAATAAGTTGAAGCATGACCCATTGAGATACGATGAAGAATAGCGTAGATTGGACCCCAACTTGCCAACCAAAAGAAAGTGGTAAAATATCCACGCAGCACTCCTCCTGCTAGGGTTGGGATCATGCAGAGAAGAATCACTAATGGAAAAGCGCCATAAAAAACTGATTCAATTACAATTTTTAACATTGGAATCCACATGCCCGCTTGAGTTCCCATCGTTTGATAGGTTGATTTGGCTTGCAGGGTAGCACGGGCGTTTTGGTAGTTTTGAACTTGGTTTTCAGCTTCTTGGTTCTCGGTGGCATCAGAGAGAGCATTAATCATCATAGCTTGCTGAAGGATCTGCTCGGAGGATTTCGAGACATTCAAGAGATATTCTGATGTCAGTGGAGCGGCAGAAACTAGCAGTGCTTTGGTTAGACTTGGTTTTTTGGCGTAGAATCCTATACTACCCACTGTTTCAAACTCTTGTTTCCAATCAGCTTCAAGTGATTGAGCACCGGCTTTACAAGTTGGATAAGATGTGGCTCCGGATTGGTTGGTGTAGGTAAAAAAGCGATTCTCGACTTGGGTTGATTTAACAAAACCCCAAATATCTTCTGCGTTCTTTAGTTCATCAAAAGAATAAATGTTTAGAAAAATATCGTAAAAAATACACTCTCTTGAGAAGCTATCTAAGCTTGCAGAAAGCCTCGAGTTGGCAACACGAGCTTGCGACATGGCATTCATTAAATTAGCACCGAAGATCATGCCATTTTCGCTATATTGGAGATCACCCGGTAATGAATAGGCTGATTCAAATATTCTGGTGAGAGAATATCCAATTTGACTACTTGTAGCAGCGGTGTAGGCGATAACAAAAGGTACATTATCTACTTTGGCGCCAACTAGAGTTGGATTAGTTTTGTCGGTGACGTGAATTGTTGCTTTTGGGTAAAGCAACATTTGGGTGACGATGATTGTGGTGAGAAACCATTTACTTGAATCATAGAGTGAGCCCATCAAAGCAGCATTTAGAAGCGATATCATAAAAGCCAGAACGGTCGAAATCTTTACTACGTCCAAGAAATCGCCACTCTTAACGACCATGGCGAGGCCGTTGAAGATATCGACAAAATACTCGCCACCGCCAATTGTGATGAACTCGTACATGACTTAACCTCTATTTTTGATTTCTCTCAATATTACGAGAAGCAAGAATATCGAGGCGAAAGAGGTGATTAGTTTTAACAGCATCAAAGTCGAGAGTGACTTGATGATGAGAAAACTAGTCAGACACAGAAGTAGGTGGCAGAAGGATAACAACTTTAAGGCTTCGGATTTTGTGAATTTATGATTGATGAATAAGAAACTAAAAAAACTCAGCAATAGCAGATAACCACTAAATTCAGCTCTAATGTCATAACCGAGTGTTGA
>CAIUFU010000108.1 GCA_903898475.1 uncultured Alphaproteobacteria bacterium
AGGGTTGTTTGAGGGAGAGACGTCTAGTTTAAGTTTTTTAACAAAATCTAGTGCTGAAAGTGAGTTATTTTCAGCTATAAATCCGAGAGAGATTAACTCTCTTTGAGTTAAGTCAGGTTCTTTGGCTTTTGCTCTTTCTACTAAGCCAATAGTCTCTTTATTTAAAATACGTTTTTCTATCTGGATGCTAACAAAATCATCTCCTTCAAAGACGGTGGGCAGAGTTTTTCCTTTGCTTAAAAGTGACTCGTAAATTTTATCTATTCCGCTTCCTTCTTTCTCCATTAGCCCTAGAGCACGAAAAGTCGCAGCCAGCTTCTCATTTCTGCAAACGCTTTTATGTAGAAAATTATCTGCATTAACTCCAAGGGGAAACCTGCCGGGATTGGCAATTTCTAAGTACTCTGGATACAACTTGATGGTGACGTCTCCCCTCTGGGTGTAAGGGCGATGAACTAAGGCATTAACTAGTAATTCTCGCAAAACTTCTTCTGGGTAATTTGGAATAAATTTACGAGATATTCCATTGGAGATCTCAATGCCTTCTTGCCATTCAGGAAATTTTAAAACTTCTTCCACCAGCTCTATGGGATTTAGATAGTAGTCATCCAGAGGTATTTTTTTAACTCTCTCACCCCTTTCGTCATATTTTAAAAATACGACTGTCGGGCAGTAAGAGAGGTTGCCGCGATCTTTGCGCGAGCCGATCCAAAGCACTCCAAGATTTGTTAAACAATCTCCGTCAGTGAAAAAATAATGCTCCAGAATCTCTTCGTCAGATTTTTGTTTGATGTGATTGTTAACCTTTGTTTCAGATGCGGATCGGATTTCTGAAATAAAATTTCTTAGCTTGTCATCGTCAATTCTTTCTCTTGGTATATTGGTTTTTTTTTGAGTCTCCCAAATAAAAGAAGGCTTGTCGGTAAGAAGCTGAGAAAGATCTTCTGGCAAAAGAGCTACCGAGTTGTCGGAAATGCGAAGATAGTACCTGCCGTCATTTGTTGAAGCTATTGTTTGCTTGCTTGGTAAGATTTTTATCTCGATAGCTTGTCCATCGTTTGGGTAGCTCTTGATGCTTGCAACAACGGCGACATTTTGCGTAAGATCGGAAATTCTTTTTTTAATTTTGTTCGGTAAATCTTGGTCAAAAATTATTTGAGTGGCTGGTGGCGATTCTTCTCCATCCTCAATCCCAATGAATAAAGTTCCGCCATCTTTTGCATTGGCAAATGCTACGCAGGGTTTTGCGATATTTTCTCGATCACTTTCCGAAGGCTTCCAATTGCCATTGGAATCGAAGCTTAGTTTTTTTAATGATTTATTTTCAAAAATCTGGTTTTCCATTTTACCCGTATTTCTTTTTATAATTTTTAATCACCACGAGTGCCACGATGTTGAAGATGAAGGTGAAGACAAAAAGCGTCAGCGCCAAGGCGAAGGCGGCTAGGGTTTTTGGGCTGTTAAATTCTTGGTCGCCGACGAGCAGCGTGACGATTTGAGCGGTTGCTGTGGTCACTGAATCTAGCGGGTTAAAAGTGAGTTTAGCGACGAGTCCTGCGGCCATTACAACGATCATGGTTTCGCCGATGGCACGTGACACGGCTAAAATTACGGCGCCGACAATTGAGGGCATTGCGGATGGTAGAACTACTTTTTTAATCATTTCAGATTTGGTGCTGCCAAGGGCTAAAGCGCCGTCTTTTAAGGCTTGCGGCACGGTGTTTAAGGCGTCGTCGGTGAGAGATAAAACGAAAGGAATAATCATCACGCCCATGACAAAACCAGCCGCCAGTGCGCTTTCGGAGGCGATGTTGAGGCCAATTAATGCGAAAGAACTTTTGAAAAATGGCGCGATGGTAATTACCGCGAAATAGCCGTAGACCACGGTTGGCACGCCCGCCAAAATTTCTAAAATCGGTTTTAAATAATCGCGAGTTTTTGATTTAGCGTAAAGACACAAATAGACCGCGGCCATGATGCCAACCGGCACGGCGACAGCCATGGCAATTAGTGTGATTAACAAAGTTCCAAGAAATACGGGCACAATTCCGAAAGCACTTTGACCAACTGATTGCTCACTGGTGGTTGCAGTTTGTGGGTTCCACGTGGTGCCAAATAAAAAATCCAGCGGATTTACAAATTCAAAAAAGCGCAAAGCCTCAAATAAAATTGAAGCGGTGATGATGATGGTAATTAGAATTCCAATGCCGGCGGTGATAGAAAGCAAAAGGGTTCCGGCTTTTTCGACATGTTTTTTAGAATTGAAATTTTTGCTGTGAAAAAAACGAATGAGGAAAAAATTGCCAATCAAAAACGCAAAGATTAGCAGATATTTGGTGAAGTCAGGAAATGAAGTGAAAATGATTGTGGTAACAAAAATGATCGACCACAAAATGAAGCAATAAATGTAATGAATTGGCAATGAAGCGAAGCGGGCCTTTTTGCCGCTTTGAATTTGCGCTTGTAAGCGCAGATTTTTAATATTGCGGCTCAGTGCGAACGCTAAAGCCACAACTAAAATCAGGGAGAAAATTAGGAAATTCATGAATTGCGAAAATTGAAGATTTTTTAGCAGTTTGTGGGCTTATAGAATTTAAATCAACTTATGAAAAAAATCAGGCTTTTTATCGAAGAAAAAAACTTGGCGCTAAATTCCAAAGTAAAAATTTCGGACGGAGATTTTGAATATTTAACTCGCGTAATGCGCCACAAAGTTGGTGACGAGATTTTACTGTTTAATGGCGTAGATGGCGAGTTTGTGGCGGTGATTGCGCAAGTGGAAAAAAGATTTCTGATGCTAGATCTAACCCAAAAAGTTTCTGAATTAACCAAAGTTCCAAACATCACTTTGGCTTTTGCGCCGGTAAAAAATGTGCGGATTGATTTTGTTGCAGCAAAAGCCACCGAGCTAGGAGTGGCAAGCTTTCAGCCCATTTTAACCCAACACACAATTGTTGATAAAATTAATTCTGAGCGCTTCAAAGCCAATGTGAAAGAGGCTTGTGAGCAATGTGAGAGAAATGATTTTCCGCAAGTGTTAGAAGTAAAAAAATTGGATAAGTTTTTAAGTGACGTAAAAACTTCTGAGAAAATTTTAATTCTCTGCGACGAGTCGGGAGAGGCTACAAAAGCGAGTGATGTTTTGCAAAAAATTGGAAAATCAGAAAAAGAAATCGTTATTTTAATTGGGCCGGAAGGTGGTTTTTCCAAAGAAGAATTTGCCAAAATGCGAGAGTTAAAAAATCTTTTTGCAATTTCACTGGGGCCAAGAATTTTGCGTGCGGATACGGCAATGATTTCGGCGTTAACTTTGGTTCAAGAATTTTTAGGAGATTTTTAGGCGATGAAATATTTTTACCTGTTTTTGCTGTTTTTTTCGCTAAGTGCCAATGCCACTGATTCTAAGATCTATCCCTTGCTGACGGGCAAAACTCTAGATGGCAAAAATTTCGATTTAAAAGAAAAGCGCGGACAAGTTGTGTTGGTAAATTTTTGGGCAACTTGGTGTATTGATTGTCGCAAAGAATTGCCGATTTTGGATGAGATTTATAAAGAACTTCAAGCGCAAGGCCTTGAAATTATTGGCCTTAGCACTGATCGCAAAAAAGATCGTGCCAAAGTTTTGGAAGTTGCAGGTGACAAAAAATATCTGAATTTACTCGCAAGCGATTTGACCAAAAACGACTTCCCCGATGTGGCATTTTTGCCAACCAGCTACGTGATTGATCGTGATGGCAAGCTGATTGGCGAGATTATTGTGGATGACCGCGCAATTACTAAAAAAGATTTCGAAGAGGTACTAAAACCGCTGCTTAATGCAAAGCGATAACTGCGGTAAGTGTAATGCTGTCATTCTTGATGTCTTCCAAGCTTTGTTTGGTAATTTCTACCAATCTTTCATCAATATCTTTGAGGTTTTGCAGCAGTGTTTGTGGGTTGTAAATATCTTCGCTAGTCTTGGAAAATCCCGCGATCTCAGCCTTCTCAAGATTAATTACGGCAAAATCCATCTTACCAATATCGGCCAATAATTGCGCAGTTTGTAAATGGCTCGTGATAACGCTGACGCCTGCTTGCGGATATTGGGAATTATATTTGGTTAAGTAAAATGACTCGATGCTTTTGCGAATTTCTAACAGCTGCTTGGTTTTGTTGTAAGCGGTTTTGGAGTCTTTTTTGCACAGCAGAATCTGGTCTTTGATTTTTTTATGCAGATCGCTGCGATCTTTGATGTCTTGGCGCGCCGCGGTGATTTTTTTATTGGTTGCGTCAAGCGCCGCAATGTCGCTCGCTAGATCTTCTTTATCGTAAAGGCTGAAGCTTTTTACTGGTTGCGATAGCGATTTTAAAGTTTGCTCCGTCTCAGCAAGCTCTTGTCTTTGTTGCACATTCGACCATTTCTCAACACGCCCCAAATCTCTAATTTCGCGCAAAAGCGACCAAGCAGCGTTTTTATTTTCGACAATATTCTTTCTAAAAAGCAGATATTTGGTAAGAGATTTTTGCTGCTCGATTGCTGCATTCTGCGCAATGGCGGGGCTGGTGAGGGCTAGTAAGATCAGCGCGATTTTTAATAAGTTTTTGGGAAACATAATTTACGCTGTGACGATGATGGGAGAAGGGTTGGGAGTTTGTTTTTGCCAGCCCTACTTCGCTCTTCGAGCTACGAAGGGCAGCCTTCGCTCTAACGATCTACTTTGTCAGTCCAGCTGTTGGCTGGCCTGCCAGCCGTAGCTCACAAGAGCGAAGGCTGGCGGAAGGAGAGGGATTCGAACCCTCGTATAGTTTTACCCATAACACGCTTTCCAAGCGTGCGCCTTAAGCCACTCGGCCATCCTTCCATTTTTAGATACGACTTTCTACTTCGTCTCTTTATTCAACTTGTTCGTAATCACCCATTGCTGCAAGATCGACAAGGTATTGCTCCAAGTCCAGTAAATAAGCAGTCCGGCGGGAAACGCCGCTAAAACAAAAGTCAAAACGTAAGGCATAAATTTTAAGACTTTTGCTTGCGTTGGGTCAGATGTTGTTGGGCTTAATTTTTGTTGAATAATCATGGTCGCACCCATCAACAAAGGCCAGATGCCGATAGTGAAAGTGGTGCTAACTCCGAAAGGCAACAAGCCAAATAGATTAAAAATTGAAGTTGGATCTGGTGCCGACAAATCGTGAATCCAGCCATAAAATGGCGCTTGGCGCATGTCGAGCGTGACGAAAAGCACTTTGTAAAGTGAGAAGAAAATCGGAATTTGGATTAGAATCGGTAAGCAGCCTGAAGCCGGATTAACTTTTTCTCTTTTGTAAAGTTCCATCATCTCGCGATTCATGGCTATTTTATCGTCTTTTAAGCGTTCGCGCAGCGCCATAATTTTTGGCTGCAATTGCTTAACTTTGCCGATAGCGGCGTAAGATTTATTAGCCATTGGAAACAATGCCAGCTTGACCAAAACCGTCATCGCCAAAATTGCCAAACCGAAATTTCCAAGCAACTTCGACAAATAATCGATGATGAAAAAGAAAGGTTTGGTTAAGAAATAAAACCAACCGAAATCAATGGCACGATCAAAAAGTTTGGCGTCATATTCTTTAGCATATTGGTCGAGAAGGCCAACTGTTTTGGCTCCAGCGAAAAGATGGTGATCGAATTTCAATTCTTCACCAGCCGCAATTTTAAATTCTTGGCCGATAAATTCAGAATTAAAAAAGCTATTTTGGTTGGAAAAATTGTGACTGAAATTGGCGTTAAATTTCAAACTTTTGTCAGGCAAAATTGAGCTTAGCCAATATTTGTCAGTAATCCCCAACCATCCGCCTTTTTCAGATGAAAAATCTTTGCGACGATCTTCGATTAAATTTTTGTAAGTAACTTCGTTTAGAATGTCGTCAAACACGCCAATGGCGCCTTCATGCAAGATGAAGTTTGGTTTTTGCGCACCATTTAAAACGCGGTTAACGCGACCGTAGCTGGCAACGGAAATTTCTTGTTTCGAGCCGTTTTTAACTGATTGCGTCACGCCAAACATGTATTGTTGGTCGAGAGAAATTTTGATTAAGAACTCAACATTTTGCGGATTTTTCCAAGAAAGAGTAACTGGCGAATCAGGAGTTAATTTTTTGCTGTCACTTTTCCAAAGCGTATCTGGATTTGGTAGCTCTAAAGCTTTGCTAGAGCTGATCCAGCCGAAGTCGGTGAAATATCTTTCTTTGCTTTCAGAAGGAGCAAAAAGAATTACCTCATTCTTTTTTTCAGCAGTTTCAAAATATTTAGCCAAAGTCAAATCATCAAAGCGCGCGCCTTTAAGTGAGATTGATCCGTGTAAATTTTCACTGCGAATTTCCACGCGAGTTGCTTGGCTTTGCGCTAAAATTTCACTACGATTTTTTGGTGCTAAAATTGTTTCAGATGGTTTGGTTTCAACTGAGGTTGGAGGAGTTGAGCCTTGATTTTCAACGGCTTTAACTGCGTCAACTTGTGGCTTTTGCGCTGCTGCAATTTTTCTTTGAGCTTCCGCACGTTCCATTCTTGGTTTTTCGTAAAGCCAAGTCCAGCCCAGCAAAATCATAGCAGAAAGGATGGTGGCGACTAAGATATTTTTGTTATTTTTCATGAGGAGTTAGTTTGTGAAGAAGTTGCTTTTTAGATCATGGTGAAAATCAGCGACCCAGTGGGAGTTGTTTCCAGCTTTGTATTTTTTTATTTTGGCAGATTTTTTGTGAATCAAAATCACGTTTCCGTCAATTGGGTAAGTAGTGTTTGGTAGCCCTTGTGCGGTGTCTTCTTCCAGTAAACAAAAGTCACATTTTTGTAATCCGGAATTTAATAATTCTTCTTCGAAATCTTCTAGTTCGCTTTCATCAATCAATTTTAACTTTTGAACTTTTCCATCAATGGTAATTACGGGAGAGATGCCTTTTTCTTCCAGATCGCGAACTAATTCTTGGATCAAAATTTTATTGCCCTCTCTCATTCCTTCTGCGGTTTTTTTCAGAATTTCTTCACTACGCATAAATTGTTTTCCACAAATTTTGATTGATGACTGTTAATTTATTTTCACTTTTTCTTGCGATTTCGATCAGTTCTAAACCACTGGATTCGTAGATGGTGGCTGTGTCGACAATGTCTAGATAGTCTTTTAAATTGTCGAGACCTCGTTGAAACCTGCGATGGATTACGAGAGGTTCGATATTATGACCGCCCTTACTTACTCTAGTCAAGACTCTTTCGTGTGCGAGGTTAGAATTTTCTAGTTTTAAAAAAATTAAATTCACCTGGTAGTCCTGCGCCTGTGCGTCTCGGATAAAATTTAAATAAGTTTTTGCTGATAGAGTTGTTTCCAAAGCAAAATCTGAACCCTCATTTAAAAGAAACTCCATTCTTTTTAACATGAGTCGACCGGCCGCCAGCGCTGATTTTTCAGGATCTTCAGGAGAAAGCATTTTAGCAATTTCATCGGCATTGATGAAGGCATTACTGCTTAAGAAATTAGGCAAAAGTGTAACGCGGGCATGAGAGCTTTTGCCGGCTCCGTTAGGGCCTGCGATGATGTGGATTTGTTTTTCTTGGGGCATTTTATTTCTTAGATTTTTTACCCTTCGGTTTCACCAAACACTCCAAAAGCGCCTCTTCAATGCGTGAAATCGGTTTGATAGTTAGGCTATTTAAAACCTCTTTTGGCATGTCTTGCAAATCTTTGGCATTGGCTTGTGGAATCAGCACCGTCTTGATGCCGCCGCGAAGTGCTGCCAAAAGTTTTTCTTTTAAGCCGCCGATCTCCAGCACTTTTCCGGTGAGAGTGACCTCTCCCGTCATCGCGATGTCTTTTTTAATTGGCGTGTCGGTCAAAACTGAAACTAGTGCAACGCAAAGAGCAACGCCGGCAGAAGGTCCGTCTTTTGGCGTGGCACCTTCTGGCACGTGAATGTGAAAATCGAATTTATTAAATTTCTTAGAATCGATTTTGAAGGTTTTGGCAAGAGATCTGGCATAGCTCAAAGCAATGTGGGCCGACTCTTTCATGACGTCACCCAAAGTTCCGGTAGTTTGAATTTTGCCGCTTCCTTCAAATTTCAAAACTTCAATATCAAGCAAATCGCCACCATATTCGGTGTAAGCTAATCCGGTGACAACGCCTACAGCATCATGATCTTTAGCCATGCCGAAATGACGTTTTTCAACGCCGGCATATTTGGCTAAATTTTTCTCGGTAATGTGTAGAGTTTTGATCTTTTTTGTGATGATTTCTTTAGTGGCTTTACGTGCCAAGTTGGAAATTTCGCGGTTCAAATTGCGAACTCCCGCTTCAAAAGTGTAGCGGCGAATCAAATTTAAAATTGCGGCGTCATCAATTTTAAATTCACTTTTATCTAAACCGTTTTCTTGGCGTTGCTTGTCGAGCAAATGCTCTTTAGCGATGTGCAATTTTTCATTTTCGGTGTAGCCGGACAGTTTGATAATTTCCATGCGGTCGCGAAGTGGCACCGGAATGGTGTTGAGGCTGTTGGCAGTTGCGACAAACATCACTTTCGATAAGTCGTAATCAACTTCCAAATAATGGTCAGAAAAAGCTGAATTTTGTTCAGGATCTAAAACTTCCAAAAGCGCTGAAGCTGGATCGCCGCGAAAATCGTGAGCCATTTTATCAACTTCATCAAGCAACATCAAAGGATTGGTCACATGCACTTTGCGCATTGATTGAATGATGCGTCCGGGCATTGAGCCAATGTAGGTTCTGCGATGTCCGCGAATTTCAGATTCGTCACGCACTCCTCCCAAAGAAACTTTTACATATTTGCGACCCAATGCCTCAGCAATTGACTTGGCTAGTGAAGTTTTGCCGACTCCCGGTGCGCCAACCAAGCATAAAATCGGGCCTTTAGAATCTTTGGTTTTCATCTGCACCGCGATGAATTCGATGATGCGTTCTTTGATTTTTTCTAACCCGTAATGATGCTTATCCAAAATTTTCATCGATTTCTCGATGCTGTTGCTTGGTTTGGTTTTGTTGTACCAAGGCAGTGAGCAAATCCAATCTAAATAGTTACGCACTACTCCTGATTCAGAAGAGTAAGGATTCATCTTTTCCAATTTGGCTAGTTCAGAATTGCATTTTTTTCTGACATCTTCGGTGAGCTTTAATTTCGCTAGTTTTTCTTTGATTTCTTTGGTTTCGCTTTCTTCATCTTGTCCGAGCTCTTTTTTAATATTTTTGAGCTGCTCATTGAGGTAAAATTCTTTTTGATGTTTGGTAAATTTTTCTTGAATTGACTTGCTAATGCGCGCTTCAGCTTGGCCGATTTCAACTTCGCCCTTCAAGATTTCTAAAACTTTGTAGAGTTTTTTAATCAGGTCATCTTCTTCTAAAATTGCTTGCTTGTCTTTAACGGTTCCATTGATGCAAGTGGCGATTGAATAAGCAATTTCATGGGGTGAGCGCAATTTGGTGAGCGCTGCTAAAACTTCTGGCGTGACGCGTTTGTTATATTCGGCATATTGCGTGAAGGTTTCGATGCAGGCTTTGATTAGGCCGAGTAGCTCTTTATTGTCGGTTGCAACTTTCTGGTCTAAGGCAACTTCAATTTCGCAGGTGAAGAATTTTTCGCCGGAAATTACTTTTTTTACTTTAGCGCGAGAAAGGCCTTGAAGTATGACTTTCAAGGTGCCATCCGGCGTTCTAATTGATTCAATGACGTGGCAAATAGTGCCCGTAGTGTAGAGATTTTTTTCGTCAAACGCGTCAACGTCAGGGTTGGTTTGCGTCACGGCAAAAATTGGAAAACTAACTTTGCGCGATTCTTCAACGCCGTTTAAAGATTTTTCGCGACCGACCAAAATTGTGGTCGTCATTTGCGGAAAAATTACTACATCGCGCAAAGGCAAGGCGTGCAAAACTTGCGATTGAATTTGTTGTTTCGTCATGATTGAAATGAGCGTGAATTAATGGGCGGGAAGCAAAAAAAGTAGTAATCAATTTACAAATTACAATGGCAATAGCGTTAGCATTTACAATCATCATCGGCCTTTGCGGTTGTGGGTTTTTTTACATTTTAGCAAAGTTAAGAGCAGCGCAAAATGAAATAAATTTCTCGCGTGAAGAGAAGAAAAAATCCGAAGAAAAAATTAATTTTTTGCAGCAAAAAAATCTCGATTTCGAGAAGCAAAATGAGCTGCTAAAACAAGAGCAAAATTTCTTAGAAAAGCAAAAACAAGATTGGACTAAAGACAAGGAGACCATGCTGTTTCAGCTTTCTCATGAGCTGATGAAAAAAAATAATGAGCAGCAAAATCAGATCAGTTTGCAGCAGCAAGAAAATATCAGAAAAGTCACAGAAAATTTGTTCAAAAATTTTGAAAATGTGACAGCAAAAATGGTTTCGCTAAATGATGAAGTAAAAAAATCTTCGGAAACGATAAATCTGACAAGGCAGGCGCTGCTTACTCCGGGAGCGGCTGGACGCACGGCGGAAATTACTTTAGAGAATATTTTGAAGAATTCGGGCTTAAAGGAAAAAGCCGATTTAAACGCGGTTGGAGATTATGTTTTGCAGTCGCACTTTTCGGGATTGAGTAGTGCGTCAGAGCAAGAATCGAAAAGGCCGGATGCGATTTTGTTTTTTCCTAACGATCAAATTTCCATCATCGACAGCAAGTCTTCGCCGCATTTTTTAGATCTGGAAGTAGCGCGCCAAGCTGGTGATTTGGAGCAAGAAAAAATCATTTTAGCCAAGATTAAAGATGCTTTCAGAAAGCATCTCGAAAGCTTGAAGCGCAAGGATTACGCCAAGTTTTTGTTTGAAGAATTGCGCAGCAAAAATGCCGGCGATTATCGCATCATGATTATTATGTTTTTGCAGACGGAAAAGATGATGGAAATTGTCAGAGAAACCGATGCTAATTTTGAGCAAAGAGCGCTGGAAGCCGGTGTGGTTGTGGCGTCACCCATTGGTCTGATTAACTTTTTATCGCAGGCGCGAGTTGTAATTGATCGGGTGAAGCAGGAAAAAAACATCGAAGATTTGAAGATTGAAGTGCGCAAACTTTTGGATAATGTGGCGATGATTTTTAAAGAATCAAAAGAGCTGGGAAAGGCGTTGAATAAGGCGTCAGGGATGCATAGTAAAATGACAAAATCGCTAAATCGCGGGGTTTATTCAGCGATGAAAAATATTGCGGAGTTGGGGATTGAAGGGAAGAAATCTGCGGAAGTGAAGTTGTTGGAAGAGTATGATGTGAATGATGAAGGCAGCGAAGAATAAAACTTTCCCAAGTCATGCTGAGCCTGTCGAAGCATGATTC
>CAIUFU010000109.1 GCA_903898475.1 uncultured Alphaproteobacteria bacterium
AATGAAAAATCCCAATTCCTTTCTAATCGCGAATAATGCTGGCGTTGAAAAATCTGCAATCCTTCTGGACTGCTCACACAAGATTGATGTGAATTTTTGATGTTCTTCATTTTGCTCATCCATCAGCTCATCTTGAGCTTTGAAATGCTCCTCTAATTTCTTTGTCCAATAATCGAGATTATCTTTAGCAATGCGGTAGGTTTTTTGTCTAAAAACATCATTCTCTAAATTTACCTGCTCAATAATTTGCAGATTTTGCTTTTGCTTCTCTAGACACTGTTGGATTGAATTGCCTATAACATCAATTTCAATTTTTCGATTCATTAAGGGTATGCGCCTCGAAAGAAATCCTAAATATAAGTTTAACAACTCACTAGTTAACCGAGAAACTACCTGAATTGTTTCGTTAGTGCCAACCACACTAACCTTTGATAAAACGGCAGAAATCATACCCAACTCTTCATCCATTTTTGATTGGGGAAACTCTAAATTACTGAGCTTTCCAATTAAATTTTGCCATTGAGTTATTGCAGCTGTTGCATTTAAATATATTTCTCTCCGAAGCCTCATATCCCTATCTCTATCACGCTGCTTTGAATCATGATCTAACTTTTCAAATGTTTGCTTGCTAGCATTTCTGATTGTTAAGACCACCCCCATTAACGCAATAATTGAGGCCCATATTTCTGGAGAAATCTTTGCAAAAAATCCAATTCTTAATAAGCTAAATACATCGGTTAACCACCAGAACCACAATCCTAAGGCAACAATTGACACAAGATTTGGTACTTCAATTTTTGTAATTTTTTTTATAAGGCGCATATCTTGATTTCTTGTTGTTCAAGTAACTGAATTCACTTAGCACAAATCACCCACAGCAGGACGGGGTTACAAACCCCGTCCTGCATCGGGATGACGAAATCTTGATCTATATTTTTTCAGCTTTTACGTAAACCTCAGACCCCATCTCCTTAAATTTCTCACTCATTTTATCCATTCCTTCCGCGGCTTCTTTTTGTTTGGCAGCGTAGTCGCGAACGTCTTGCGTGATTTTCATTGAGCAAAATTTCGGGCCGCACATTGAGCAGAAGTGGGCTACTTTCGCGCCGTCTGCTGGGAGGGTTTCGTCGTGGTAACTTTTGGCGGTTTCTGGATCCAAAGAGAGGTTGAATTGATCTTCCCAACGGAAATCGAATCGCGCTTTTGAAAGTTCGTCGTCGTGAAGTTTTGCGGCGGCGTTGCCTTTGGCTAAATCTGCAGCGTGGGCGGCGATTTTGTAGGTGATTACGCCCACTCGCACGTCTTCTTTGTTAGGCAAACCCAAATGCTCTTTTGGAGTCACGTAGCAAAGCATTGCGGTGCCGAACCAGCCGATCATGGCAGCGCCAATTGCACTGGTGATGTGGTCGTAACCTGGAGCGATGTCGGTGGTTAAGGGCCCCAGCGTGTAGAACGGCGCTTCATGGCACCACTCTAATTGTTTTTCCATATTTTCTTTGATGAGGTGCATCGGCACGTGGCCCGGGCCTTCGATCATAACTTGGCAATCGTGCTTCCACGCAATTTGCGTTAGCTCGCCCAAAGTTTCTAATTCACCAAATTGCGCGGCGTCATTGGCATCAGCAATTGAGCCCGGACGCAAGCCATCGCCCAAAGAAAAGGCCACGTCATATTTATTTATGATATGGCAGATCTCTTCAAAATTTTCGTAAAGGAAACTTTCTTTGTGATGCGACAAGCACCATTTGGCCATGATTGAGCCACCTCTCGAAACAATGCCAGTAACGCGATCTGCGGTTAGCGGTACATACTTTAGGCGTACTCCGGCGTGAATCGTAAAATAATCAACACCCTGCTCGGCTTGCTCAATTAGTGTGTCGCGGAAAATTTCCCAAGTTAGGTTTTCAGCGACTCCTCCAACTTTTTCCAAAGCTTGATAAATTGGAACAGTTCCAACCGGCACCGGACAGTTACGAATGATCCATTCGCGAATGTTGTGAATGTTGCGGCCGGTTGATAAATCCATCAAATTGTCGGCACCAAAACGGGTTGCCCAAATCATTTTTTCAACTTCATCTTCAACGCCCGAAAAAATCGCAGAATTGCCGATGTTAGCATTGATTTTCACCAAGAAATTACGGCCGATAATCATCGGTTCTGATTCAGGGTGGTTGATGTTATTTGGAATAATGGCGCGGCCCGAAGCGATTTCATCACGCACAAATTCTGCAGTGATTATTCTTGGAATTTTTGGCCCAAAAGTTTCGCCGCGATATCTGCTGTTTTCGATTAATTTTTGGCGATTCATGTTTTCGCGAACCGCAACATATTCCATTTCTTTGGTGATGATTCCTGCGCGCGCGTAGGCCATTTGCGTTGGCTTTTTGCCTTCTTTGGCGCGACGTGGTTTGAAATCTGACAAATCAAATTCTGGCGCAGAAGGCTTAGCGCCTGGTGCGGTCACGCCGTTATCTTCAGGCTTTACAACGCGACCTTGATATTCTTCAACATCTCCGCGTTCCATAATCCACTGAGCTCTAAGCTTTGGCAGACCTTTGTTTAAATCGATTTTATCCAAATAATTTTGGTCAGAATAAACGCCAGAAGGGTCGTAAACCGTGAATGATTTATTTTCTGATTTTTCCGACAATGCAATTTCACGCATCGCAACTTTTACATCAGCGAATCTTTCGCTTTGCACGTAGATTTTTTTAGAAGCCGGAAGTGGTCCAAGCGTAAGTTTTTTGGTAATTTTTTGATTAGTCATTTGTGAAAATTTTTCGATGTCATGCTGAGCCTGTCGAAGCATGATTATTTAAGTACGCGGCCTGAATCATCCTTCGACAGGCTCAGGATGACTTGTGAGTAAATTTTGTAGATGCTCGCAGCGAGCAAAAAACATACCAGCATTGAAACCAAACTATCACCTAAAAAATGTGCGCCTTTGGCCATTTGGTAAAATCCGGTGATTGATCCCAGAATCAAGCCACTGGCTAGGCCCCAAAGGCGGTGCGATTTTTTGGTAAAGGCAAAAAATAAAATCATCAACGCAAAACCAACAACCGCATGCCCCGCCGGAAAACATTGGCCTTTTTTTATTTGCTGAAAGTCGCTTGGATAGGTTTCAAAAATTCTCACGTACGGCTTGTCGCCATCGTAGATTTCGAGTTGCGCTGGGCAGTAAATATTGGTGAATTTTTTGATGTTTCCGGCGATTAGCGGGATGAGGGAAAGACCGAGGAAAATCAGAAAAAAGCGGTGACGGTTTTTGGTAAAAAAATTGTTAGAAGCGTGGAGACTGGACCCCGCAGTAAATGCGGGGTGACGCCGAGTGCGAGTTGTCACCCCGCATTTACTGCGGGGTCCAGTTAACAAACCATTACTAACAATCTTAAACCCCAAAATCACCGCAGTAAAACAAGCGGCCACGCCAAGCCCAAACAGCACTTTTGGCAATTGATAAAAAAGCAATTTTTTTACCGGCTCGTCTTTGTCAATCAGCCAAGTCTTGGTCTTGAAATCAAAAAGATATTTCTGAATTTCTAGATCAATATTGCTGTAATTAACCAAGCACAAAAGCGCTAGCAGCAGACCCGCACAAGCTAGAATCAGCGCATCAATTTTTTTTATCTGAGGTAAAATTTTTGAGTTTTTCATTTTTAAACAAGTGACTTGCAACTTGGTAATAAGCGATTGTCTCGTTTAGTTTTTCGGTTTCGTAATCTTTAGTGACAACCTCGCTTGAGCCATCCCAGCCATATTTTTTCAACTCAACATTGAAAACTTTTTTCTCTTTTTTTGGCTTCAATAAATAAAGTTTATCGCCTTTGAAATAGCCGATGTCGGTGTATGTACTTACAAAAGAATGTTGGTCGATTGTTTTAGAATTATTCAAAACATCGGTACCAAAAAATTTCGATTTGTAACCCAAATTCATCACACCCATCAAAGTTGGCGCCAAGTCAATTTGGCTAACATTTTTAGCAAAAACCTGCGGCTTGATAATTTTTGGCGCGTAGAAAATTGCCGGAATTTGATAGCGCCACAAAGGCACGTCGGTATTACCCGCAGAGCCAGCACAGTGATCTGCCACAAAAACGAAAATGGTATTGTCAAACCACGGTTTTTTGCTGGCATCCGCAACCAATTTGCCGATGGCGTAATCGGTATATTTCACCGCACCGTTGCGTCCTGACTTTGGCGCAATGTCGATTTTTCCTTCAGGGTAAGTAAACGGACGATGATTGGTTGTGGTCATGATGAAATTCAAAAACGGTTTTCCTGCTGCGTAAGATTTATCCGCCTCTTTAATCGCTTTGCTAAACAAGTCGTCATCAGCAACTCCCCAAGCGTTGGAGAAAGAAATTTCATCTTTAGCAAATTTCGGACGATCGACAATTTCGAAACCGTTATTGCCGAAAAAATAATTCATATTGTCGAAATAGCCGTCGCCACCGTAGAGAAATTTTGCCTCATATCCACGATTAATTAGCGGGCTTGAAATATTGAACATGCCTTCGTTATTTGGACGGCGCACAATTGAATTACCTGGTGTCGGCGGAACACCCAGTGACAAGGCTTCAAGTCCACGAACAGTGCGAGTTCCAGTTGCTTTTAAATTGGTAAAAAGCAGTCCTTTTTTTGCCAAAGAATCAAGGTTTGGCGTGACGTTTTCAGTGCTACCAAAAGCTTGCATGAACTCGGCGCTCAGGCTTTCAATTGAAACAAAAATCACGTTATATTTTTTTTCTGGCACCCCCGCTTTTGCTTGCGGCACAAAGCGTGAAATATCTTCTTCATTTAAAAATTTTGAACGCGGCTCTTGCGCTGCAACTAGTCTGCGCAAATCAGCAACCGCATCTTTTTCTTCACGCGTGGCGTAAAGTTGATCGTAATCAATTTGGTTATTGCGATAAGCTGAAAACAGTTGGTAGATGCCGTTTGAGGCGATTTCGTTAAGATAATTATTTGGTGAAATTCGGCTTAGTTTTGAACTATCAACAGCAAAAAATAATGCCGCTAAAATCACTGCAAAAACGGCTATTTTTTTGCTGCGGCAGGAGAATTTTTCTTCTTTTTGGGAAACAATTTTTTTGTGAGTAAAAAAGAAAATCACCCCACTAATTGCCGCGATGATTGAAACCAGCAAGCCCATCGGATAAGATTCCATGATGTTGGCGATGACTTCTGTGGTGTAGATCAAGTAATCAACCGCGATGAAATTGAAGCGAGTTTGAAACTCATCCCAAAAAACCACTTCTGAGAAAACTGAAAAAATGATCACGAATAAAAACAGAAAATAAAAAATTCTGTTGGCGGTTTGGTGTTTTTTTGAGTTAAAGATTTTGCTGGAAATGACAGCGTAGTAAGTCAGCGGAATCGCAGCTATGTAGGCAAGAGACAAGATGTCGAAAAATAATCCGGTAACAAAAACTTTCAACAACACTGCTGCAGAAAACTCAATTTCGACTCTTTCGCGAATCAAGAGAAATAGACGCAGCGCAAATGAAAGCGTGGCAAAAATTGCAAAGATTTTCGCCCAAGACGAAGCCTTAAAACGTTCGTAAATTTTTTTCATTTTCTTGAGGAATTAAGTTATTTCTTAAACATCTGCAACATGCGCCAAGTGACGAAAAACCCGCCAAAAATATTTACCGACGCAATAACGATCGCAACAAAACTAAGAGCTGAAATTAGTGAAAAACCTTTGGCCGATCCAAGAGAAATTATTGCCCCAACCACAATCACACCCGAAATTGCGTTAGTCACCGCCATTAGAGGCGTGTGAAGCGCGGGGGTTACTTTCCAAACTACAAAATAGCCAACGAAGCAAGCCAAAACAAAAACCGTTAGGCCAAAAACAAAAGGATCAATTCCGCCACCATGAGCTGCGGAATAGCTGAGCTCAGCGATTTTGGTGACTAAAGCATCAGAATTTTTGGTAATTTTATCGGATAATTCGATGATTTCTTGAAGGTCGCTCATGGCTCTTTTAGGAAAATTATTTTTAGAAGAAATTATACCGCAGAACTTACAGAACTGCGGCGAGGATTGTCAACCGCAAAACCCCACACACGATGTCACCCTGAGCTTGTCGAAGGGTGATTCTGGACCGTACCTTGAATCACCCTTCGACAAGCTCAGGGTGACAGAGAAATTACCTAACGTAAGGCGCTTCAAAACTCGATTTCGCAGAAACGTTGTCGCTGAAGGCCTGAGTTGAACAAGAAACAAAGAATAAAGTGAAGAGCAGCGATAATTTTTTCATAAAATAAAAATTTAAATTAACTCAATCTCATCTTTTGAAAGGCTCAAAATGACATCGAGACTTTCCACTTCGTACATTTTTTTGTAGAAACCATTTAAAGCGATCAGCTGTTGATGCGAGCCGATTTCTGCGATATTGCCGTCTTTAATAAAAATAATTCGATCTGCTGTCATCACCGATGAAAGCTTGTGGGCAATGGTGATAACGGTTTTATTTGTGGAGATGTCGCTGATGGCGTGAACGATATTTTTGCTATTTTCATTGTCGAGCGCCGAGGTTGCTTCATCTAAAAGCAATATCGGTGAATCTTTGATAATGGCGCGTGCAATCGCGATTCTTTGACGTTCGCCGCCCGATAATTTAATACCTTTTTCACCAACAAAACTGTGCATTTTTTGCGGCAATTTATTGATGAAATGTAGCGCCGGATTTTGCTCGATAATTTTTTCAACTTGAGCCTCAGTAATTGATTGATCGGCGTAAGCGATATTTTCAAAAATCGTGCCTGAAAAAATAAAACAATCTTGCGAGATGTAAGAAAAGTTTTTGCGCAAATCGGCAAATGACAAAGCTTTGATATCTAGGCCGTTTAGCGAAATCACGCCAGAATCAACATCGTAAAAACGCATCATTAATTGAAATGCCGTGCTTTTTCCTGAGCCGCTTGAGCCAACAATTGCGATTTTTTCGTTGGGCGCGATTTCCAGATTAAAGTTTTTTAGCACCGCAAAATCTTTACGACTTGGGTAAGAAAAATTGACGTCACAGAAATTTATTGTGACTGCTTTGCTGTCAGCAAAGGCAAGTGGCGCCTCACTTTCTTTGACCGGAGAATTAATTTCTAAAAGCTCAAAAATTCGCGCCGCAGCAGCCGATGCACTTTGCAATTGTCCGGCAATTTGGCTTAGCGAAACCAACGAGGTTGCGGTGATTACCGAATAAAAAATAAAGGAAGAAAGATCGCCCGATGTGATTTTGCCGCTTAAAACATCATGCCCGCCAACCCACAGCACGATAGCGATGCCGCCAAATGCTGAGGCAATTACCAAGGCCACCATTAGTGATTTGATGCGGATTTTTGCCAGAGCGATTTTTAGCGAGTCATCGACAAATCCGTAAAAATTTCGCACCTCTTTTTCTTCGCACAAATAAGACTGAATGGTTTTGATGCCGTTGATTGTTTCTTCGATGTGAGCGCCGACCGATGCTAGAGACTCTTGCGATTTCTGCGACAGACCTTTCACCGTTTTTCCGATCAAAATAACCGGCGCGATTGCCAAAGGAATTAGCATCATCGACATCAAACTGAGTTTAACGCTGGTGAAAAATAAGAAACAAATGCCGCCAATAAAAAACAGCGAATTGCGTAAGAAAAAAGATGTGGTGTTGCTGATGACATTGTAGAGCACGGTGGTGTCAACCGTGAGGCGCGAGATCACATCTCCAGTTTTGGTAATTTCAAAAAACTCGGCTGAAACGCGGATGATGTGATCGTAAACTTTTTTGCGCAGATCGGCGATTACTTTTTCTGAAACCGCGTTGACCAAAGATGAGCGATAATAGCCGGCAACTGCCATGATGATTACGGCGGCAACAAAGATGGCTAAAATTATATTGAAGAAGTGTTGGCTTTGCTCGGCAAATCCTAAATCGATTAAATATTTGATGATTTTGCCAAAAAATAAAACGGTGAGTGCCGTGACAAATAGCGCTAATAAAGCGAAAAAAATGTCGCGCTTGTAAGGCTTGAAAAATGGGATTAGCGCAAAAAGATTTTTGAGATTTAGCGATTTTTTTTGAGGCTTTTGAATTGTCATTTTACAAAGAATTATGGGCGCCGTCACAAATCACACCACTCTTGCTGTGCTTACAGCCGCAGAATCTTACAACAGTATTTTCGGTCGCTTCATAAACCACCGATTTCATGATGCTGGTGCCGTCTGGGTTTTTAAAAGCCTTGTGCGATCCATCGCAAAAAGGTTGGGTTTGGGAGGCTCCACAAGAGCACCAAAAATATTTTTTGCCTTGCTCCACAGCAACTTTGAAGGGGGCTTTGGCGGCGATTTTTGGTAAGGATGTTTCTGTCATGACTATGATTGGTAATTTAATGGTGGGGCAACAAATAAAAAATTTACAAAACTAAATTATTAACCCCATCAACATCTAAAATTTCAGAAGCGATTTTGCGGGCTTTTTCGAAGTAATTTATGTCTCTTAAAGTCTGCAACTCTTCTTTAGAAGCCAGCGCAATCACAATGCCGCTTTTCTCAAATTTGACGTTGCTGGTGGCCAAAACTTTCAAAATTGAATCGAGATATTTTGGGTTATTTAGGTAATCCAAATAACGATCGAGCTTTTGGATTAAAACTTTTTCATCTTTGGAATGAAGATATTCTTCCAAATAGTGACTGGCCTTGAAATCAATAATATAGAGCTTGTCGAGACTTACGAAAGCAGTTTCGCAGAAAAATAATTTAGCTTTTTGTTCGTCAAAGTTTGAAGCCAAAAAATAATCCTTATTTGCTAGCCAGCCATTGGCTTTCATGGTTTCAACCAAATCAGAAATTAATTTTGGCGATAAAGGCTCGTGAGATGTCGGCTTTGCTTTGACAGACTTTGCTGAAGCTGGCGCTTGAGAAGTTGAGTTTTTTGCAGGCACCGCAATTGCCGGTCTTGAAGCAACCGAAGCAACTGATTTTTCAAAAAACTCCGAGATGTTTTTCGAGAATTTTCCTAAAAGATTTTTATTGGTTTCAACTTCGTTTTTGTAGCTGTCATTGAGTTTTTTGAAAAGCTCATTGCCCACTTTCACAATCGCATCTTTTGAATCTTTCATCACTGCATCTTGCACCACGCTCCAATCATGCATGCGCTTTTGGATTTCGTCAGTTTTTTGCAAAGCCAGCTCAATTTGTTTTTCGGCTTCAAGGCGCAATTTTACTTCACCTTCTTTGGCTTTTCTTAATTCATCAACTTCGCGGAGTAGCTCTTGGATCTTGTCGCTGTCAGCTTTAGTATCGAGTAGCTGTTTAGTTTGAAGAGCTTTTTTTTCGTCAATTTCGTGACTGATTTTATTGTGCAGCTCTTCAATTTCTTTGGACGAAGATAATCTAAATTTAGAATATCTGGCATAGATGATAATCATCATAAGTGCCATACCGACATTGCTGATGATGATAAAAACCATGTTTTTTAAGAAAATTAAAAGTTGGAAGAGCCTTAGAGCGGCATGTTGTCAATCAACCTAACGCCGTCCAAGTAAACCGCAATAAATATTCGGGCGACTGTTTTAAAATTGGTCACCAATTCTAAATTTTTTTCTTCGCGAATTTCCAGATAATCAATTTTTTCAAAACCGTTTTGCAAAAGTTTTTCGCGATGTTTCTGCAAGATTGCCTCACATTGATCGGGGCTGTTTTTTACTTCTGCTTTGATTTCTAACAAAGTTTTGAAAATCTCAGAGGCCTTGATTTTAGATCCTTCAGACAATCTTTGATTACGTGACGACATTGCGAGTCCACTTTTTTCACGGATAATTTCGTGCGAAATAATTTCCACATCAAAATTAAAATCCTCCACCAATTTTCTGATGATGGCAACTTGTTGAAAATCTTTTTCGCCAAAGATTGCGATGTCGGGTTTTACGATGTTAAAAAGTTTTGAAACAATCAGCGCTACACCATCAAAATGCCCGATTCTAGGGCTTCCACACAGGCAGTCGGTTAATTTTATCGGCAGTAATTTAAAGGCAAAATCATCAGCAAAAATTTCTGAACTTTCCGGCACAAAAGCGTAATTCGCACCACAGTTTTTTAAGAGTTCTAAATCTTGCTCAACTTGTTTGGGATATTTTTGGTAATCAGCTAAATCATCAAATTGCGTCTTATTGACAAAGATGCTTACAACAACCACATCCGCAATTTCACGCGCTTTTTTTACCAAAGCTAAATGACCTTCATGCAAAGCGCCCATCGTCGGCACAAAGGCAATTTTTTTGCCCTGCGATTTTTCTTTTTTTAGCTGCGCTCTGATTTGGGAGATAGTTTGTGTAAGCAGCATGAAAGTAAAATTAAACTTCCGGCGCCGAGCATTGTCTGCCCACTTGCGATCCGACTTTAAATTCTTTGCCGGCTTTTAAATCTTCGAGAATTTTTAGGAAATTTTCTGAAGTAAGATCTTCAGCAAAATCGTCATTAATTTGCACAACTGGTGCGTTGACGCAGGCGCCCAAACACTCAACTTCTTTCAAAGTGAAAGTGCCATCAAGCGTGGTTTGATCCATTTCGATGCCAAGTTTTTCTTCGCAATCTTTCATGATTTTATCAATGCCGCGAAGCATGC
>CAIUFU010000110.1 GCA_903898475.1 uncultured Alphaproteobacteria bacterium
GGCAAGCGGTCGCGGCGATCACGCTTTTCATCAACTCTGCAAGAACACAACGCCAATGTCGCAAGATATCGCAGCATCATGCAAAGCAGAGAGCAAAAAGCTCCAGCAGCTGAAGGCGCTGCAGCTCCTGCAGCACAACCAAGTGAAGCCCCAGCCGCTACTAATTAACCAAAACTTACAATGTCACCCTGAGCCTGTCGAAGGGTGACATTGGAGTTTGCGAGAAAAGAACAAACATCTCAAAAACTCATGAATAACCTCAATCTCTCCCAAACAGTTCATCTTCAACAAAGCGCCTCTGACCCTAAAAATTCAGCTTGGGTTTTTGCATCCGCCGGTTCTGGCAAAACTAAAATTCTCACCGATCGCGTTTTAAGACTTTTGCTTGATGACATTTCGCCAAGCAAAATTCTCTGCCTCACCTTCACCAAAGTTGCCGCCGCTGAAATGCAGCACCGTATCAATTCTGAATTGGCAAAATGGATTTTGTGTAGCGATGCAGAATTAGTAAAAAAACTTAGCGATTTAAGCGGTAAAAATCCGACGCAAATTGATCTAAAAAAAGCGAGAACTTTATTTATCAAAATCCTCGATGAAGAAGCCAAAATCAAAGTTCAAACCATTCACTCTTTCTGCCAAACTTTAATCAAAATTTTTCCATTTGAAGCCAAGGTAAAACCAACTTTTGAAGTGTTGGAAGAAAGTCAGGAAAAACTGTTACTCAAACAAGCGCAAAAAGAAGTTTTGAAGAAAGCGCTGACCAATCTTGAGCTGAAAAACTTAGTCCAAAAAACTAACGCCAAACTGCACGAAGAAAGCTTTACTGGCCTTGTTGCGAATCTTTTAAATAAAAAAGAACAGCTCAATGCTTTGAAGGAAAATTTTTTCGGAATTGAGAATGTGATTGCGGAAATTTTTAAGAATTTTGCGGTGTCAAAAAATCAAACTGATGCGGAAATTTTTGCTGATTTTTTAAGCCAAATTAATCGCCCTGAAAATTTTGCTCTAGCTTCGCGCTTAGAAGCAGGAAGCTCCTCAAAAAATGCCGAGACTGCAACCAAGATCAGAATTTTTTTAGATGATCCGATTTTAGAAAATTTCGAAACCTACAAATTGGCTTTCTTCACCAAAGAAAATGAGCCGCGTAAAATTTATGGCGAACCGGCAAAAGATCAGATAAATCTTAGCTTCATGACCGATTGCCAGAAAATTATTTTAGATTTTTTGGACAAATTAAATTCACTAAAAATTGCCAACGACACTGCCCTGCTTCTACGTTTTGTTGATCACATTTTAGAAAATTACTCGCAGCTAAAAAAACAAAATTCAGTTTTAGATTACAACGACCTAATCGTTGAAACCAACAGGCTCTTGGCTAATGCAGAATTTTCTGCTTGGGTAAAATTAAAAATGGATGGCACTTTCGACCACATTTTAATCGATGAGTCACAAGACACTAACCACCAGCAATGGAATATTATTAAAGCGCTGAGCGAAGATTTTTTTGTCGGCGAAAGTTCAGCAAATAAAAATCGCAGCATTTTTATTGTTGGTGACGAGAAACAGTCGATCTACAGTTTTCAAGGCGCCGAGCCGAATATTAGCGCCGAAATTTTTGAGTTCTTTGCGAGCAAACTCGGCGGCAATTTGAAAAAAATTGAGCTAAATAATTCCTTCCGCTCTGGCGCCAAAGTTTTGCAAGCGGTTGACCAAGTTTTCTCCGATCCAAAAAGAAAACACGCCATTAGCAAAGTGGCGGAATTTTCAGAACACAAACCAATCCGCGACGCCATTGGCAAAGTTGAAATCTGGCCGCAAATTCAAAAAGAAAAAGAAGAGAAAAAAGAAAAAAGCTACGATTGGCAAATTGATTTTACTGCCAAAAAAATTCCGCAAGAAGAAGAGGTTTTGGCCGAGATTATTGCGCGAAAAATTAAGTCACGAGTTGAGCTAAAAGAGCTAGATTACGGCGATTTCATGATTCTATTGCGCAATCGCACCAACGGTTTTGACCGCGCCTTAACTAAATTTTTTCATCAATATCAAATCCCTTTCACTTCCGTTAGCCGCGTGAAATTTAGTGAAAGCCTGTTGATTCAAGATTTGCTTGCCGCCGCTAAATTTGTCACTTTGCCGCAAGATGATTTGAATTTGGCCTGCCTTTTGAAGTCGCCGATTTTTGAAATGACAGAAGAAGATTTACTGGAAATATGCCTGAAGAAAAATGGCGATAACAGCACGATTTATCAGGCTTTGGAGCATTTGCCAAAATTCTTTGAGGTGAAAAAAAATCTCGATGAATTAATCGCTAAATCACAAAACCTCACCTGCTTTGAGTTTTTTTATTTTCTGCTTCACGAAAAAAATCATCAGCAAAATTTCATCGCGCATTTTGGAGTCGAAAGCCTGGAAATGCTGGATAAATTTACTTTAAGCGCCTTCGATTTCTCGCAAAATTTCTCTCCAAATTTGCAAAAGTTTCTGGAATTTATTGAAAGACTCGATCCGAGAATTTCACTAGCGTCAGAAGAAAATAACCGCGTTCGCATCAGCACCATTCACTCGGCAAAAGGCCTGCAAGCACCTGTTGTCATGGTTTGTGACTGTGCTTATAATTTTAATCAATTGCTTAGCGCCAAAGAAGAAATTTCTTGGGTGGAATTTGGTAGCGATAAATTTCCACTTTGGTGTCGCAAAAAAGATGACGAAAATCGCTATTTAAAAAAGCATCGCGCCGAAAAATTAATTGAGGCGAAAGAGGAATATTTGCGCTTACTCTACGTAGCAATGACGCGCGCTGAGGATGAGTTGTATATTGGAGGATTTGGTAATTCGTCTGACCCTGAATCTTGGTATGAAGTGGTGAAGAATTCAGTTACTTGTGGGGAAATTGTGACGAAGGAAAAGTTTTTTGAAGCAATCACCCTTAAGCTGGACCTTGAGCTGGACGGGGTTTGCAACACCGTCCACACGTTCACTAAAAATGAACCAAACATTGAGACGGGGTTACAAACCCGATCTCGCGCAGGTTCTAACGCAGGCATGACATCGAGAGAGATTGCTGCACGAAGCACTCAAAACCAAATCAACCATTCCCAAATCAAAGGCCGCCTCGTTCACAAAATTTTCGAAATCATCGGCAAAAATTTTAGCGCCGACAAAAATTGGCTGCTGCAATTAGCTGAAAAAATTATTCAAAAAGAAGAGTTTTTGGATGAGAAAGAAAAAAATAAAATACGCAGCGAGATCTCTGAATTCATGGCGAGCGATCAATTTGAAAAGCTTTTTTTAGGCAAAGTGAAATGCGAAATCGAACTTGCCGGAGAAGTTGAAAATAAAAAAATTCTCGGACGAATTGATCTGCTAGTTGAGCGAGAAAATGAAATTTTAATCATCGATTACAAATCGGATGAAACCTTACCAAAAATAACTCCCCAGCATTATTTAAAGCAGCTAGAAACTTATGCAAAACTAGTAAGAAATCTTCACCCTAACCTACCAATTAAAACCGGAATTTTTTGGACCGGATTTTTGAAATTAGAAATTTTTTAGAATTTGATTTTATGCCAATCAAAACCAACAAACAAATTAGTAAAATTCGCACTAATTTTCCCAAAATTATCCCTCAATCTAAAACCAGACTTCTACAACAATTTTTAGATGAGGGTGAGCATGAAGTTGAAGAAATTGAGATAACATTAAAACCTCACAATCCTTATGAATATGGCACTATCGGCCACCATGCTAGATTCTCCATCCCAAAGCAAAGTTTAGAATCTCTATCCACCTCTTTTGGATCTAACATTTCGGAAGAAGATATTAGAAGAATTTTTGCAGAGATTGTAGCAATTATGCAAAACCCAGAATCCGTTGCCAGACATTTAAAATCTTTGGATGATGCAATTGGAACAACGATTGCCACTCTTGAATATAGTGAAGCAGATTTGCCTCAATATTTAATTCCCGCTCGCGGATATTTTATCCTCGGCCCTCCTCCAGAAAATTATCAACCGCGCAATTAAGGTCGATCTTTAGATCAAGAGTTATTGAGACGAGAAATGGCTCATGACATTAACAAGGAAGGTTTTACACCAAAATTCTTC
This sequence comes from uncultured Alphaproteobacteria bacterium, assembly GCA_903898475.1. Taxonomy (GTDB): domain Bacteria; phylum Pseudomonadota; class Alphaproteobacteria; order Rickettsiales; family UBA1997; genus UBA2645. The sequence continues at coordinate 4,104 of CAIUFU010000110.1, forward strand.
GGTCTGATCAACCGCAACAAAGCTAATAAATTTGTAACAGACGGACATCTTTTTTCAGAAGATGCACAAGTGGCAAATTTACTACTCCACTCCAAATATTCGCACAGATTACATCATGAAGTTATTAGAAATGCCGTAGAAGCAGGAGAGATAGATTTATCAATTGGCGATAACAAAACATTGAGCCAGAGAGAATTATTAAGACTACTCATAAACACCTCGAGCGTTTCTAGTCTTTGGGATCGCTTGATTGACTCTCTAGACGATAGTTTAATTCCAGTTAAATCAAAAACTTCTCCCCAAGATCCTTTTAGCACTCACGAAAATTCATATTCTGTAGAAAATTTTTCATATAGCAGCAGATCTCCTTTTACCATCAACTCTCTGATCACCTGCTTCGGCGCAGATTTGGGTGTGCCAAATTTACAACATTATCTTCTCAATAGTCATTGGAAGGAAGCGGCTCAAATGGTAGAAAAAGCAAGAGAGATAATTGAAAAAGATAACGGCGCGGCAGCAAATGCGAGTAAGTTTGATCCAGTTGAGGCTTTTATTAATTTTCGTATCACACCTTGTTCAAAACTGGCGAGACAAATTTATAATGAAAGCGGTAACGAACTTAGAAAATTAAGAAACAAGCTTTTGCGGACAACTCCCTACGCAGAAACCCCAGCAATTGCTACCGACTTTTCTAGCCTCTACACTAGTTGTATGAAATCACTCGCAACCATTGGATATCTCAATCCTGGATCTGTTGGCCCCTCACCCCTAAACACCTCTCCGCAGCAAGCAGAAAAATCAACAAAATATCAGCCATATCAACAAGAGACTCCCAATCGTCAAACCGTAATACCTGAATTTTTACGAGCTATTTTGCCATCATTACCAAAATCTTCAGATAACATTGATAAAGGAATCAAAAAGAAAACTTCCGAACCAAAACCATTAGGCCGCACCCATGAATCTATGGATGATTATGCCGAAGAAAAATTCAAAACTGCTAAAGAACAGCAACCAAAACCTCAACCAACAAAATTCAATCTTCGTAGCTTATATCAAAGATCACGAATTTCGCCTACAACTCCAACCGTAGCATCTCCTCAAAACTTGGGCGGCGGCGAATCACGCTAAATTTATCGCCATCAACCAAAACTTCCGGAATCATCGGGCGGCAGTTGTATTCATTCGACATTGACGAACCGTAAGCGCCAGCCGAACAAAAGGCCAACAAATCTTCCGACTGCGGATAAATCATAGCGCGATTTGCGGCTAAAATGTCGGTGCTTTCGCAAACCGGACCCGCAAGGTCGTAAGCCATTTCAACACCATATTTTTTAGTAACCGGCATGACTTCGTGGTAAGAACCGTAAAGGCCGGGACGCATCAAATCATTCATCGCGGCGTCAATTATCACAAAATTTTTCACGTCAGTTTCTTTCAAAAACAAAACTTTAGTAATCAACAAGCCGGCACTGCCAACCATTGCTCTGCCTGGTGCGATGGTCACGCTGACATCCAAACCTTCAATCACGTCTTTGATTAATTTGGCATAATCATTGAGCAAAAGTGTGTTTTCGTTTTTGTATAAAATTCCGATGCCGCCGCCAAAATCTAAAGCGGAAATTTTGTGACCATTTTTTTTGAGAGTTAGGCAAAGCTCACGCAATTTTGCAAAAGCCAATTTGAATGGTTCAAGCGTGGTAATTTGCGAACCGATATGCATCGCAATACCATGAATTTCAAGGCTTGGCAGCTTTGACACCAAAGCGTAAATCGCCTCAGCTTTTTCAATATCCACACCAAATTTATCGCCTTTGCGTCCGGTAGAAATTTTATCGTGAGTTTTAGCGTCAACATTGGGATTTACGCGCAGCGAGAATTTGGCTTTTTTACCTAATTTTCCCGCAACTTCATTGAGCAAAAATATTTCGGCTTCTGATTCTACCGAGAATTCTTCAACACCATTTTTTAAAGCGAATTCCATTTCTTCGCGAGTTTTGCCGACTCCAGCAAAAACGATTTTTTTCGGATCAACTTTTGCTTTAAGCCCGCGAAAAACTTCACCAGCTGAAACCGCGTCAATTCCGGCTCCAAGCTTGCTCAAAATTTCAACTAAATGAATGTTAAAATTGGCTTTAATAGCGTAGCAAATTTTGTAATTGGCAATTCCGGCGTGTGAAAATGCATCATCAAAAGATTGAAAATTCTCAACTAAAGATTTTTTGGAATAGCAGTAGAAAGGCGTTCCCACCGACTTAGCAATTTCAGAAATTGCAATATTTTCGACGAAAAGTTGATCGCCGTTTTTTTGATTTTTGTAAGAGAGATGTTTCACGAAAAAAACTGATTTAAATTAATACCTAATGATAACCACGCCCGAGCCACCTGCACCGGATGATCTAGTAACTCCGCCACCGCCACCGCCACTTCCGGTATTGACCGCACCCGCTCCTCCATTTGTTGAAACGTTGCCGCATCCACCATTATTACCTACCGCACCAGCACCACCAATAACGCTACCACCAGCTCCGCTACTCGCATTATTTCCACCTGCGCCACCGCCACCAGCCGCATAATAAGAATTTGATCCGGTGATAGAATTTTGAATACCAGCACCTCCAGCTCCTGGAGTTGAGGTTGTACCACCAGCTCCACCAGCACCGCCCGCGCCACCACCGCCACCAGCATGGAAAGGAGAACCAGAAGAAGTATCACCACCTTTATTGCCGTAATAATTGCTAGTACCACTTTGAGAAGTTTGATTGGACAAGCCACCAAGAGCGCCAAAAGCACCGCCGCCGCCGCCGCCCGAACCACCTGCAAGACCAGGAAGCATCGCATCTGATCCACCTGGACGATAGAAAGTTCCACCACCGCCGCCACCTTTAGCAACTACTGAACCAAAAGATGAATCAGAACCATTTACTCCGACAACACCAGATCCAACACCACCGCTGCGCGCTGCTCCACCAGCACCAACTACAATGCTGTAAGAAGTGGCGCTTACCGAATAGGAAGAAGCATAAACAACGCCCCCCGCACCACCGCCACCGCCAGATCCGCAAGCTTCTCCTAATCCACCACTTCCTCCACCACCTATTACTAAAATCTGAGCAGTTTTTGGAGTTGTGCAGGTGAAGGTGCCACCTGAAGTAAATTTATGAATTACTGTTCCGGGAACTGTCGTGGTATCAATGGTTCCACCAGTGCAATTAGAAACTACAGCTGTGCAAACCCCAGATGTCATCGAATAACCCGAGGCACAAGAGGCGCAGTTAGGATCGGCATAACCAGTAGCGCAAGCGCAAGATCCAGTGGGATTTAACGAGCCGTTATTGCAATTGTAAGTAACGGTTCCTGTGTAGTGATTTGCTGAGTTGCAAGTTAGAGAACCCGTTGCCATGTGAGCCACAGAGGTTGGAGTAGTAACTCCCGTAACTGCTGTAGTCGAACAAGCCGCACCCAAAACACATGAACCGCCCGACGCCACATATCCGCCAGCCGTGTTGCATGAACATGCTGTGCCGTAGCTCGGAGTGCCATTGCTGCAACTGTAAGAAACTGTCCCTGTGTAGCCAGTAACATCGCAAGTCATGCTACCAGAAGCTCCACTTGCAACTGAGCTAGTATTAGTTGAGCCAGCTAAACTCAGTGTGCAGGGAATAGTTGAAGTGCAACTTCCACTAACACTAGCAGTGCCGCTAATGCAGGTGTAGCTTACCGATCCTGAATAGTTGGTTTGGTTACAAGCAATACTCGTTGAACTTGAAGTGGCAGCAACCGTGGCGCTAATTCCAGCTTGGCTGATATTGCAAGTTGCAGAAGCTAAATCGCATCCAGAATCAGTAATTGTATATCCAACACATGAGCCGCTTGGTGCTGAAGCTCTGTTGATTGAACGAGTCCATTTTTTACCAGCGTAATCTTCTACCGGTTGTCTTTCTTCGGGCTTTAAAGCGCGGGCAAAAATCGCAATCTCACCGATTTCTCCAGTGTAGCCTTTGCCAATTGCAAGCGAAGTAATGCCAGAAAGGTGAGCGGTTTTAGTCGCGTCTTGAGCGGCTAAAATACCATTGATGTAAGTTGAATTTCCCGCAGTTGAGCTGTGAACAAATGTGAATTGACGTGGCTTTTCGGTGGAAGATGCGTAAGAACTAACCGATGCACCAGTGGCGTAAGATTGATTGCCTTGAGCGTGAATTACTGTTGAGTCGGAGCTGTAACCTAAAGCTAAACTGTCATTGGGATTTGAAGAAGTTTCTCCGATAAAATAATTGTTACTGGCAGAGCTTTGTCTCTTCTCCAAAACCATGATTGTGTAGTCGGTGCCGTTTAAAAAAGAAGCATCCGAGATTTGCAAATAGTTCGCCGTACTTCCGTCAAACTTAATCGCGTGAACGTGATTAATGGTGTTGGCGTAAGTTGGACCAGTGCCAACAGCAACGACTAATGGTTTAGTAGCATTACTACTTTGATCGTACCAAGAAGTTACAAAACTACCGTCATTAGCCTGAGAATTATCGATACTGGCGCTTAAGCTAGTTTCGAGCCAAAGCATGTTATCTTTGATGCCTGGAACTGGCGAAGAGCGAGCTAGAGATTCTGCAGCGGCCAAACGTGATTTGGCGATTATGCGAGTTCCGATGAAGGTTCCAGCAAGCATAATTCCGATGATTAGAATGACGATTGAGACTTCAATTAGAGTGAAAGCACGCAACTTATAGTATTTTTTATGCTTCATTCCAACCATCCCTAAATAAATATTAAAATCTTGTGACTCTTACTCTTCGTATGTTGAATACATGTAAGAAGTCACAGAATCAAACTCTGCAGCGCAAGAATCTACACGTTTGTAAGATGGATTAATCCCAAGACCACAGCGCAATTCGCGCACTTCTTTTTCAGTAAGGCCACTTAATTTCGCTAAACGCTTGTCAGAAAATCCCATGCGTTTCAAATCGAAAAATTCTTGGCGAGATTTTGGCAAACCTTCTTTGCGCACTTTTGCTTCAACTGAAATCACTGCAAAAATTTGTTCTAAAAACCATGGGTCGTAAAAAGTGATTTGATTGATTTCTTCGCAAGAAATTCCTTCGCGCATCGCTTGTGCGATCAATAAAATTCTATTTGGAGCGGCGAGTTTTAATTTTTCTTTGATGATTTTAAGGCGCGTGTCGGCGTCTTCGGCGGCGATTAGAACCTCATCTAATCCACTCAAATTGCCTTCCAAAGAACGTAGCGCTTTTTGGAAACTTTCAATGAACGAGCGACCAATTCCCATCACTTCACCAACTGATTTCATTGAGCTGGAAAGCA
>CAIUFU010000111.1 GCA_903898475.1 uncultured Alphaproteobacteria bacterium
GGATATTTTTTCTTGTTCATGAACCTCCCTTGTTATTGATGACAAAGGATTGGCTCAGGATTTTTAATAAGTCAAAGACTTAGGACGGGTTCTAAGAAAAACTTTTTCAACTAAAGGAGTGAAAATGAGAAGACTTCGTGGCGATGTGGCACTAGTCACTAATTCTGCAACTATGCAGCAGCAGACTCTTATTGGAAGCAAAGTTGCAGAATTTGCCAACACCTTGCCAACTCGAGGTTTTCCATCATCAACCGCTGCTAATAAATTTTTGGAGTTGCCTGATGTGCAGCAGCAGAAAATTTTAGATCAAACTAAAATAACTATCACCAGAGCAGAATTTGATCATGCTAGAAATTTTCTAGCTCTTATCGCGCTTACCCAAGGGCAGCAGATTCCAGAGCATCCATCTCAAAAAGATATTTATGTTGAACAAGGAATATTGCCGGAACGCTTGCCATTGGCCGGTGCCGGTGATCTGAAGGCGCAGATTCTAGAACTTGGGCAACATATTAGCCCTGAGCATATTCAGGCTTTTTACAAAAGGTTAGTTGAGAAGAGGCCGCTGGTTTCATATTATCCAAATGATGAAACTTTGCTTCGAGATGGCACAAGAATGAGAGGTGCTGGATGCTCTGGAAACTATAATCCAAGGGAATATACACTTTACTCAGAAGCTGAGTTTGCAGCGATGTTGCAGGTTTCTGGCCCAACGCAATTTATTAATGACGGCAATAGGGGAAATAGTGGTCAACTCGGTAATGGTCTAAATCATGAAACCTCTGGTATTATTTCCTCACTTGTGGGGATGAGATTGGAAACCAACGATATTACAATGGAGAAGACCCATGTGCTAAAGGGCAATCTTGCGCGGCTAAAAACTCAGCATCAGCAAGCTATCAGAGGCTCGGGTGCTGAAGTAAGTGACTTTGGTAGAATCTCTAAAGTTAGTAGCAAATTTGTTGAGGGATATGGGAAGATTTGGCAAGAATTTTACCAAGGTCATCAGGCGGCAAATATTCAAGATGGTGCTTTTGATGGTGATGCAGCGGAATATCGACTTTATCTTTCTTATAAAAAATTTCTTGCCGACTCTGCTGCTGCAGTTGCGGGTGATGGCGAAGATAAAAAAGCCTATATTCGCATAACGGGATTAGGTGATGGAGCATGGTCTGGTGGGAAAGGACAAGAAACAAGAGAGGCCATAGGAAGAGCTGTTGCAAGAGCTTATGATGAATTAAATCCTGAACTAAAAGATAAAATTTCTGCAATTGAGTTTAGCGAATTTGGACACAGCGTATCTAGTGCCGCTTTTAGAGGTGCACCATTGCTTGAGGGGTCTGCGCCACGCCCAGCTCCTAGAGTTTCAAATGGTAATTTTGCCCATAAAATTCCTGCCGATGCTGGGCCCAATAACGTGTTATGTGTAAATTATGCTTGGGATGGGCTTAGTTATCCCGGTAATGAATATTATAATGGTCAGCTTTCCGCTTCAGGAGATCCTGCGGCAGCTTGCAGCAGCAGTATAGTTGTGTCGCAAAATCCGGTGATTAATCCGGATTTTTTAGAGAGAGTTTTGGTTGTCGAAAAAGATGGTAGAATGGTCACGTTAGGGGCGGCCCATGACACTTATTTGCACCAGTCGCAGGCAAGATTAACTGCGGAGTCACCACAAAAGTATTTTGATGATATTAGTAGAATTCTTGGGACACATCCCACTCGCGAGGTGACTAGTGCTATGAGAGAAACTGCGCTAAACCAACTGTTGGCGCAAATTCCGCCAGAGCTTGTTTACGATGTTTTTTCGCGCGCGGATGATCAGGGCAATAATCTGTTTCACAAAGCTTCTTCGGTAGCTTACGAGCCAGCACTGTTTCAGTCTGTGTTGGATAAAGTGGAAGACGCTGGTTTTAAATCAGCAATGTTGTGCCAGCAAAATACTAGGGGAAAAACAGCTCTACATTTGGCTGCTGAAACTCAATTGGAAGGTGTGATTGGGGCAGTTTTAAATGCCGGAGGTTTTAACAATTTGCAAGATTCTCAAGGAAAATCCCCGCTGCATCATCTTGTTGGAAATCTTCCCGCGGCTCGCTTATTTGTGGAAGAAGGAAAGAAGATAAGAGCTACCGTCAATCAACAAGATAAAGATGGAAACACGCCTCTTCATCTAGTGGTGCAGGCCAGAGATAATAATACTAGCGGAGAAATTATTGAATTGCTGCTTGGCGCTGGGGCTGATGTTAATGTTAAAAATAACCGAGATGCCTCCCCATTATCTTACGCTAAAGAAAACAGGCCACAAATCTTGAGCACTTTAGAACGATTATCATCACCTGGCTCATCTCCAAGAGGAGGGGAGGCTCAGACTCTTAGAGATGTTTACAGTAGGAGCCCTGAGCAAATCGGGGAAGAGCAGGCGATTTTTGCTAATGCTTTAGATGAGATTAAAGGGGTGGTGAGCGAGACTTATGGAGAAATTGCTACGATTGGTGATCAAATTGTGTTAAGTAGTACGGATGGAGCTGCGACTCTTTTTGCAGGTCCTTGGCGGGATACTAGAAACAAAGAAAGGGGAATAATTTTCACCATAAGTAGCGCGGAAGGATTTCATTCTCTCTCTTTTAGCGGCGCTACCGGGACAATTACGATTCAAGATAGCAATGGTGTTAACAGGCCAGCAACATCAGAAGATGTTGAAGGTATTCGTACAACCATGGGTGAATTGCAATCATTTCAGGAACATTCAGGTGTTTCTCAAGAGGGGGTAAAATCTTTAAAAGATTCAATTGATGCTATTGTTGCAATAACTGAGTTAGCAAAAATTGATATTGTTGAACAGAGAGGCGACGGAAGAGGGGCGTCAGCTGGTGCTGGTAGGTGATAATAATTAATTGCTGAAAAATTATTTTTTCAGCAACACCGCAGCGTAATTCACATCTAAGTTCTTAGTTTCTTTCCACTCGTCATTGAGCAGATTGTAGTTAAAGCCTGTGAGGCTTTTTAGCTCAAGATTGTAGCGGCAGGCGAGTCCATTTAGCTCAGATGGTTTTACAAACTTTTTCCAATCGTGAGTGCCGTGAGGCAGCCAGCGCAAAATATATTCCGCGGCAATTTTGGCGAAGGCCAAAGATTTCAAAGTGCGATTCATTGTTGCCACAAAAAGCAAACCGTTGGGTTTTACTAACTTAGATAGGCTAGCAATAAAAGCTTCGACATCGGCCACATGTTCAATGATTTCAAGGGCGAAGACTACATCAAATTGTTCGGTTAATTCTTCAGCCGCCGCCACGCGGTAATCAATTTTTAAACCAGATTTTTGCGCGTGAATTTTTGCCACCGCAATATTTTTTTCTGAAGCGTCCACCGCAGTTACTGACGCACCCATTCTGGCGAAAGGTTCAGCAATTAATCCGCCGCCACATCCCACATCTAAAATTTTTAACTCAGAATTAATCGCAAAATATTTTTCAATTTCGCTGCGAATAAAATTAATGCGAATCGGATTAAACTTGTGCAAAGGCTTGAATTTACCAGTTTCGCTCCACCACTCGTCGGCGATTTTAGAAAATTTTTCTACTTCTTGTGGATCAATTGTTGAGGTCATTATTTTTTTGACGGTAATTTTTCAGTATCAAGTTTTTCGTAATTTTCGCTGTCATTCATCCAGTTTTTTTGCACTTTGGCAAAAAGGAAAAGGTGAATTTTGGTGCCGGCAATTTCTGCAATGTCGGCACGAGATTCTTGGCTGATTTCTTTAATCATTGAGCCGTTTTTGCCGACAATGATGCTTTTTTGGCTTTCTTTAGTGACCAAAATTGTTTGGTGAATTTTGATTTCGCCATTGCGCAAAACTTCGTAAGAATCGGTTTTAACTGCCAAAGCGTAAGGCAATTCTTGGTTCAATTTTAAAAATAGTTTTTCGCGAGTAATTTCTGAAGCAATGAAACGCATTGGCGCGTCAGTGATTTGATCTTCGTCGTAAATCCAGCCCGGATTTAAGCATTTTTCGCAGAGAAATTTTTTAACTTTTTCAACATTGTCTTTGGTTTCTGCAGAAATTGGGAAGATGTCTTGAAAGCCCAATTCAACAAGGCCTGCCATGATTTCAAGAATGGTAATTTTTTTCGCCAAGTCAGTCTTGTTAATCAACATGGTGATCTGCAAATTTTCTTTTTTGAGATCTTCAATGATGCGCAAATTTTCACGATTTAGCCCAACAGTTGCATCAATTACGAAGCAAATGTGGTCAGAGTCGCGAAGTCCTTGCCAAGCAGATTTAACAATGACGCGCTCCAAAATTTTATCGTCACGCGGAATGAAAATTCCCGGTGTATCAATAATGATTAATTGAGTTTGCTCTTCGATTAAGATTGCCTTGATTGAGTTGCGAGTGGTTTGAACTTTCGGTGAAACGATCGAAAGTTTTTGCCCCAAAAGCGCGTTGGTAAGTGTTGATTTTCCTGCATTGGGAGCTCCAACGATTGCGATTGTTCCGTGTGTTTTATTTTGCATTTTTTTTTAATATTGGGATGAGGCGGTTAGGCTTTTAATGGCCTGGATGGTTTGCTGAAAGCTTACTGAGGAATTAATGTCGATATTGAGATGGGGCGAAATTTTTTCTGACAATTCGCCTTTGGATAAAAATTTTCTGCCATCAATTTCTTTAATCATTTTAATCAACTTTTCGCTGGGTTTATTGATTTCGTCAACGTTCTTTATTTCAGATTTGTTGCGATATTTTCCTGATTTTAATCTTGGGTAAGCCTTTGAAATGGCTTCAAGATCTCCCAGAAACCAAGATTCAAGCTCTTTGCAAACAATACGAATTTTGTAAGGGCAGTGACAATTTTCTTTAATAATTTCTTCTAGCTTTTGCTTAAGCTCTTTGCAGCTGTAGTTATCTTGATCGATCGTTACTAATATTTTGGCTCCATCTACTTTGCTAACTGAAGGTAAAGTTTTCTTTAAAGCTTGTAATAGATTTTCTCTGCCGCCATGAGAAAAGATCTTAAACCTTTCTGAATCCAAAACCACTTTTGGTAAGAAAGACTCAAAGCATTTTTCAGCAGACTGTTCTTCTGTATAAATGTATAAGGTCATTTGATGGCGTCTTTCAGGTTTGCACCTTCGATGTAGCCGTTTCGCCACATCCATCCTAATTTATTTTCTTTGGATAATTCTTTAACCAAAGGCTGATCTTTTGCTGCTTGAATTTGGGAAAAGCCATCTTGCTTAGTTAAAAAGAAAACTTCTTCGACACTTAAGCCGTCAACAAAATCTGGCGAGTGAGTTGAAACAAAAACCTGTCCACCACGTTGCGAATATTCGCGAATTTCTTCGCACAAGTTTTCTAGTAAATCGGGATGTAAAAAGTTTTCCGGCTCTTCAATGCAAAGAAGCGGGTGAGGTTCGGGATCGCGCAACAAAACCATGTAGGCAAACATTTTTATGGTCCCATCTGAAACGTATCTAGCTACAAACGGATCTTTAAAATTTTGGTCTTTGAAGCGTAATAGAATTCTCCCATCCTCTGTTTTGATGGCTTTTACTTCATTAATTCCAGGAATTCTTTTTGGTAATTTTTCAAGCAATTCATCAAAAGATTCCCTGTGATGATCAAACATATTTTTGGTTACTTGTGCCAAATTATCACCAGTTCGAGATAGGTGTGCAGAGACTCCAGCGTCAGAAAGTTTTCTAGCGAATTCGATTTTAAAATCAGAAACATACCAACTTTCTAATAAAGTTCTAAAAGAGCTGATTGCTTTAAATTTCTCAAATTGACCAAGACCTTTGATAGCTAGAATATCTGGGCTGCTAACTTTTTGCTCTTCTCTTTGCGCGTCTTCAACTTTGTCAAATTGGTCTTCGTTTGTTACTGCCGAACCTTCGCCATTTGAAAAATCAAGAAAATGCCAAGGTTTACCCGCCTTTCCCTTGCGACGATATTTTAGAATTTCTCGGGCGATGTAAGATTTTCCATTGGTTTGATTAAATCCAATTTCTATCAAATAGGTGATGAGTGGTGTTTTATCTTTATTGAAAGAGGAGTTTCTGAACTGAATTTCGAATTTAATTAAATCTTCTTTTGCATTGCATCCGCGAGAAATTACTTCTTCAAACCCGCCTCTATTCTCGATTGCCGTTGTTACGTTATTTTGGAGAGAATCGTTGAGAAAACCAAAAACATCAAAAAAAGTTGATTTCCCAGAGCCGTTTGGTCCAAGAATAACAACCATCTGAGGAAGGTTCTTAATTTCTGCTTTCTTAAAGGTTTTAAAATTTTCTATTCGGATCGTTTCAATTTTCATAAATTGTAAAAAGTCTTTTAAAGTACCGAAGCCAAATCTTGCGCAATCATAAACGCTAACTCAACGCTTTGTGACGAATTTAAGCGTGGATCGCAGTGAGTGTGGTAGCGATCTTTCAAATTAAGTTCGGTAATTTGCTGATTGCCACCCAAACATTCGGTCACGTCTTGTCCCGTCATTTCAAAATGCACGCCGCCAGCGTAAGTGCCAGATGCTTTGTGAACTTGGAAGAAGGTTTTGATTTCGCTTAAAATGTCGTCGAATTTGCGAGTTTTGTAGCCGTTGGAAGATTTGATTGTGTTGCCGTGCATTGGGTCGCAAGACCAAACCACAGTGCGTCCGGCATCTCTTACTGCTTCAACTAAAGGCGGCAACATTTGTGCAACTTTGCCGGCACCCATTCTTGCAATTAAGGTGATTCTGCCAGCTTCGTTTTCAGGGTTTAAAATATCCAAAAGTCTCAACAAATCATCTTTTGAAATTGACGGTCCAACCTTGAAAGCAATTGGGTTGCTGATGCCGCGCATGAATTCAACGTGAGCTTCATTTGGGCTGCGAGTGCGGTCGCCAATCCACAACATGTGAGCGCTTAAATCGTAGAATTTTTTGGTGTCTTTATTTTGGCGGGTGAAAGCCTCTTCGTAGTTTAAAAGCAAAGCTTCGTGTGACGTGAAGAAGCTCGCGGTTGTAAGTTGCGGCAATGATTTTGCATCAAGCCCGCAAGAGCGCATGAATTTCAAAACCTTGTTCACTTCAGCAATTACTTCTTCGGTGTGTTTTTTGCTGTTTAGGCTGTGAGCAAATTCTTCATTCCATTTATTTACTTTTTCTAAATTGCCGTAGCCGCCAAGAGCAAGTGAGCGCAGGTAATTTAGAGATGCCGCTGAGTAAAAGTAAGATTCGACTAATTTTTGTGGATCAGCAACGCGAGCGCTTTTTTCAAATTCAATCGAGTTAATGATGTCGCCGCGGTAGCTTGGCATTGTAACGCCGTCGATGGTTTCGTCATTGTCTGAGCGAGGCTTGGCGTATTGTCCGGCGATTCTTCCAACTTTAACGATTGGCTTATTTAAGCCGTGCATCAAAGCAATTGTCATTTGCATGACGGTGCGGAAAAAGTTTTTTAGATTGTCGTGAGAAAATTCTGCAAAGCTTTCAGCGCAGTCGCCGCCTTGTAGTAAGAAGGCTTTGCCTTGTGAAACTAAAGCTAGTTCGGCTTTTAATTTCTCGATTTCGTCGAATGAAACTAGCGGCGGAAATTTTTTAAGTTGTTCTTCAGTTGCTTTCAGCAAGCCTTGATTTTCGTAGGTTGGCTGTTGCTTGATGGGAAAATTACGCCAAGAGTTGACGTTCCAGTTGTTTGACATTAGTTGGTCTGAAATATTGATAATGTTGGGATGGTGGCATTATTAAAAGCAGTGAATCAATGTCAAATGATTCGACAGTAAGTTGGCAAAGCTTTTTCATTTTGTTGTCGAAAGGAAAAGGGATCTTGCGATTTCTTTCGAGAAAAATAATTTCAAGCAATCCTTCAACTCATCCATAAAAATTTATGAAAAAATCACTCGCAATCATTCTTGCTGCCGCAACTTTTTATTCTTCTGCAGCCTTTGCCAAAACAGAGGGCAATTATTTTGGCATCAATATTCTTCACGTTTCGGCAAGTCACAAATATCGAGTGGCTGACCTTACAGATAGCAGTCGTGGCAAATTTGATGATTCGGCAATTGGTTTTGGCGCGAGCTACAAACATGCATTTAACTTTGGAAAAACTTTTTTGGCTCCGGAACTATTTTTTGATAAATTGGGAACTGTCGCAAGAGATAATACAAATCAGGCTGCTGTGGCCCAGCAGCCAAGCTCAATGGAGCTGCAATATCGCTACGGTGCTAAGCTTAATTTAGGATATGATTTAGAAGATAATTTAGCTGCCTATGTGACGGCAGGTACTGCTAATGTTGGTTTTCAATATAATTCTGAAGCTGCAGCTTCTGGAACAAATGGTCTTAAAAGCAATTCAACTTTCGGATACTTGTACGGACTTGGCGTTACATACAAAGCTAACAAAGACGTTGGGCTGAATCTGGAATATAACAAACAAACAATAGAATCGAAAATTTCTAATGCTGGCAACGGCACTAATCGCCTCAGATCAAATATTGGGGTATTCAAAGTTGGCGCAGTTTTCGCTTTTTAACTAACAACAGCGATTAATTTTTTTGTTTCTGGCTTTGTCTTTGAGAAAAGATTTTTTGTCCAAAGCCTGTTTTTGCGGATGATTCTTTTGGTGGTTAGTTAGGTAATTTTGGTATGCAAAATTACCGTTTAGATGGTTCAAAATTAGAGAAAAAAACTGGCGCATTTTTAGGAAATTTGGTTGAAATTTAGATGCCGCTTCAAGCTTTGCTACAATGGACTTAATCGTGGTTTTTTTCAAATTGTTCCTCGCGAGGAACAATTCACTTTTTGGCAAGTTTAAATTTAAAAAAGCTGCGAATTCCCTCGACTACCACAATCCACAAAATCGCTAAAAAACTCAGTGCAATTACGCCAACTAATTTTTGGTTAAAAATAACTTTTTTGGCGATTGCGATATTTTCTTCTCCCACAACCAAACCGCCTTCAAGTTTTAATTGCCAAGCGTGGGCGAGGGCAAAAAAACCAATTTTAGCGTCAGAAGAAAAAACTTTTTCTAGCACCGCCCAACTCACATTTGTCAGCAAAAAAACCAAAGGAATGGCGGTAATAAAAAAGAATTTTCGCTGCTCACTTTTTAAAATAATCACAGTTGCCAAAACCAGAGCGATGCCTGCTAGCATTTGGTTCGACATTCCAAAAAGTGGCCACAAAATATTGATGCCGCCACTTGGATCAAGCACGCCCATGTAGAGAAAATAACCCCAAGCGCCAACGATTAGAAAGCTGGAAAAAAGTGAAGCTAAATTTGATTCGTGAAGTTTGCGGTCGCGAAAGCCTAACAAATCTTCAAGCATGAAACGCGCCACACGAGTGCCGGCATCCAGCGTGGTTAAAATAAAAATCGCCTCAAACATTATTGCAAAATGGTACCACATTGAAAGCATGCTGGCGCCAAAAGCTGAAGAGAAAATTGTGGCCATTCCAACCGCTAGTGACGGGGCGCCGCCGGTTCTTGAAAATAAGGTGTTTTCGCCCATTTGCGCGGCAAGTTCTGACATTTTTTCTGTGGTGACGGGAAATCCCCAAGAAGTAATGGTTTGTGCTGCATCCGCGCCCAAAGCTGCTGCGGGCGAGTTGATGGCAAAGAAAATTCCTGGTTCCAAAACGCAAGCTGCAATCATTGCCATTATTGCCACGCATCCTTCAAGCAGCATGCTGCCGTAGCCGATGAGGCGCACGTCGCGTTCGTCGGAAATAATTTTTGGCGTGGTGCCAGATGCGACCAAAGCGTGAAATCCCGAAATTGCGCCGCAGGCAATTGTAATAAAAAGAAAGGGAAAAACCTTGCCGCTAAAGATCGGGCCAGTGCCGTCAATAAATTGGGTGAGGGCGGGCATTTGAATTTCGGGGTGAAAAATTAGTAGCGCGATTGCAAGCAAACCAATGGTTCCGAGTTTTAAGAAAGACGAAAGGTAATCACGCGGAGCCAAGAGCAGCCAAACTGGAAGCTTTGCTGCGGCAAATCCGTAAACAATGATTGCAATTGCCAAAAATTTTCCGTCGCGGTCAAAAAAGGCTGAGAGGCTAGGGTCGTAGTGAATTATTTTGCCGCCGTAAACTGCGAGCAAAAATAAAATTACGCCAACCAAACTTGCTTCAACAACACCCGCGGGGCGAATGTAGTAAAGGTAAAGACCAACCAACATTGCAATTGGAATCGTCATTAAAACTGTGAAAGAACCCCACGGGCTGTGGGCTAGGGCTTTGACTACAACGAGTCCTAAAACGGCAATTAGAATAATAATAATGGCGAGAGTGCCAATCATTGCAGCGTAGCCGGCGGTTTTTCCGACTTCGTCTTTGATGAGTTGGCCGAGCGATTTTCCGTCGCGCCTCATTGACGAAAATAAAATAATCATGTCTTGCACGGCGCCGGCAAACACTGATCCGATTAAGATCCACAAGGTGCCAGGTAAGTAACCAAATTGTGCGGCGAGAGTTGGGCCAATTAAAGGTCCGGGGCCTGCGATTGCGGCGAAATGGTGACCAAAAACGATCCAGCGATTGGTTGGCACAAAATCTTTGCCGTCGTTAATGCGCTTTGCTGGCGTTGCTCTGCGGCCATCGAGGTGTAAAATTTTTGCGGCAATCCACGCTGAGTAAAAACGGTACGCCACCAGCTGAATGCAGATGCAAGCGGTGATGAACCAAAGTGAAGAAATTTTTTCGCCGCGAATTAAGGCGATGCCACCAAAAGATGCGGCTCCTAAAATTCCGATGCAAATCCACGCAAAAATTTTTAGTAAATCTTTTTTCATTATATTTGATTGTAATTTTATTGTGATGATAAAAAAATCATCGCAATTATTTCAGAAAATTCTTCAGTAGAAATCCCGCTTCGAAGCAACAAAATCAACATCTTTCAAAGGTTTTAATGGCAGAAAAAAATACTCTTTCCATTTTGGAAACTATCAAGAAAAAAATGCTCAAACTTGATCGTAAAGAAGAGAAAACTAGCAGCGTTGTTAGTTCAAATGAAGAATTTCAATATATCTCTTCAGGCAAGCAAAAAGAGGCTGCAAAGCCAGTTGAGGCAAAAGTTGAAGCTATTGCAGCAACAAATCCAACACCAAAATTTGAAGATAGTTTAGGGCTAGATCTGCCGGTGCAAGCAGCGCCAGTTAAGCAGCCAGAGAAGTCGAGCGGAATGGGAAGTTTTGATGATTTTAATCTTGATGATTTAGATTTGGATAATGAGGAAAAAACTTTTGCTGCTCCGGCAAATCCTCCGGCAGCACCGGCTGCTGCTCAACCACAGGCAAAATTAGAAACTCGCGATCCTGAACTTGAAGAAGAGGATGCTGAAGAATTTGAAGATGATGCTGAAATGGACGAGGAAGAAGAGCAAGAAAATGCAGAAGAAGCGAAGCCAGATTTAGACTGGTTGGGCAACCCATCAGACGTGGCTGAAGAAGAAGAGGAAATTGACGAACTGAATTTAGATGTTGATGTAAAATTAGACGAAAAAACTGAGGAAGTGGTGAAGAGTGACGAGCTTGATTTAGAGCATTTGGAAGAAGAGACGCACGAAGAAGTTAAAAAAGATGAGTTGGATCTAGAGCATTTAGATGACGATCTTGATCTAGAGCATTTAGATGAAGAGGAGCATGAAGAAACTCCTGCAGATTCTCAAGCTAAGATGGATGATTTAGATTTAGAGAATCTAGAAGACGATCTTGATCTAGAGCATTTAGATGAAGA
>CAIUFU010000112.1 GCA_903898475.1 uncultured Alphaproteobacteria bacterium
AGCAGCAGCAGCAACAGCGGGCTCTCCCTCAGTATTACTACGAATACTACTCCGGCTGCGAAGATTTGTCTCAATGCTGGCGCGACAAAAAAAATTGCCGCGATGATGAAGGGAAGGCAGCCTAAATAAGCTAGAAAATGATTAAGATTTTTATTCATTTTGGTTTTTATTTTTATTCTTACGACATTTGTCAGAGCAATATTTCACCTGATCCCAAACCTTCTGCCATTTCTTGCGCCAGGTAAAGGGTCGATCACATTTTATACAAATTTTCTGCGGTAAATTTTCTTTTTTAACTTTGTTTTGCATCAGCAATATTATTTATATGCAGAATTTGATGATGTTCATAGGCCTAAATTATACTCGAGTGGTTTTGGAATTATGCATCACAGACCGACAGAGAACTAGATAGACAAGTTCATGTTAACATCAGACAAAATAGAAAAATTAATGGAAAGAGAATGTGGTATAGATCTGAAAACCAACGTAAATAAAAAGTGCAATAAAGGCTTGGTTTGCTAGAGTATTGTTATTTGCAAAAGGAATTGGCTGGCTCAGAAATTAGATATGATTCAAGCAATACTAAGCTTTCTGAAACGACATGATGATCTAGTAAAAGCTTCTTAGAGATGTTTTGCAACCTATCCCCAGAGTATCCAGAAGAATTTGATGAGAAGTGTGAAAGGCTGTGGGACTTAGAAAGAAGTGGTTGCGGGGGCTGGATTTGAAATAAAGGCGTGATGCCTTGATTTTGGCGGATTAATCTTTTTTGTAATCGGCTTTGTACATAGCTTTGTACATAGAAAAAGAAGCGTTTAAAATTTGCCTATATTTGACCCATATTTAGTACTTAGGCAGAAGTTGCGGTTGTAACCTTTTTTCTTGATCTAATTCGCTTGGGTAAGTTTTCTTCATCAATTTGTCTTCCAATAAGATCATGGTTAGAATCAACTAAATCAGAAATTCTGTTTACCATCCCAAGCACAAATAAAACTGACGGATAATTACCCATCGAGGTAGCTGGATCGCCTTTCTCAATTTTTGCCAAAGTGCCACGCGAAATTCCCGCACGCTGCGCCATTAACTCTGTTGCAATTCGACGCCGACGACGAGCTTCGGAAATATCTTGGCCTACTTTGCGTAAGGCTCTGGTTACTGGAAAAGGTAATCTTAGTGTATTTTTCATTGCATGTAAGGTGTTATATAATGGTCATTATATTAGATAACGATCGTTATAGGAAGCATTATATCATTTTTAAGTTTTGCGCTTAAAGTTTATCCAATTGTAATGTTTTTATTGTCTGATGAAAAAGAAAAACAGCAAATCTCTTGAGAAGATATAATTGACTTAGGTTTGGGCAAATATTAACATCAGGATATTACTTTCTCTATTTTGAATTTATATCTAATATAATGTTATCACTTACTACGGTTGCGAAAGCCCAAGAAAAAATTGCCGAGAATGCCCGTTTACAGCGGCTTGCAATTGGGCTAACTCAACAAGGTTTAGCCGAACGCTCTGGCGTTGCCTTACCAACCTTGCGCAAATTTGAACAAAAGGGACTTATTTCTTTAGAGGCTTTTCTCAAGCTACAAATGGTTCTTGGCGGGCTTGAAAATGTCATCAAATCAATTCAGCCAAATCAATCCGCATTTTCTTCAATTGATGAAGTTCTTGAAGCTAATAACAAGCCAACGCGCAAAAGAGGAAACCGCAGATGAAAAATTCAGTAAAAGAAGTAAAAGTTGGTCTAAATTTTGGCGATAAAATCATTCCTGTTGGGCGTTTGGCGATAAATAATCGTCAGATTTATTTTCAGTATCACGACTCATTTATTGAGCAAAATCTTAATATTTCACCATTTCACCTGCCACTGAAATCAGAGGTGTTCACCTTTGAGTACAATTTATTTGAAGGGCTTGGCGGAGTTTTTAATGACAGTCTTCCTGACGGATGGGGCAGGTTGCTTTTTGATCGTTTTGCCAGAGCTTCTGGAATTTTACCTTCCGACATCACGCCGCTAGATCGTTTGACGCATGTTGGATTAAGTGGCCTTGGCGCTCTTGTTTATGAACCGGATCGCAGCACCAATGAAAACAGCGACAATATTAATTTGGACACACTAGCCAAACAAACGCAGGAAGTTTTGGATGGGGCTTCGGATGAAGTTTTGCAAGATCTTCTAGCCTTAAATGGCTCTTCAGCTGGCGCGCGCCCAAAAGCTTTGATCGGTTTGAACAATGATTACACAAACATAATTCACGGTACTCACGATTTGCCGGAAAGTTATGCGCCATGGATTGTAAAATTTAGCAGCGCACAAGATGGAGCGGACGCTGGTGCAATTGAATATGTTTACGCTTTGATGGCCAGAAAAGCCGGCATTTCAATGCCTGAGGTTCATTTGTTTGAGGCCAAGAAAGGTGCGGGTTATTTTGCGGTTAAGCGCTTTGATCGAAATGGTAAAGAGCGTTTTCATATGCACACGGCCTGTGGGCTCTTGCATTCTGATTTCAGGGTGCCGTCGCTTGATTACGAAGATTTAATTGCACTGACCAGCACACTTACAAAAGATGCCCGCGAGATTGAAAAATTATATCAATTGGCTGTGTTCAATGTTCTTGGACATAACCGCGATGATCATTCCAAAAATTTCACCTTTCTAATGGATCAAAAAGGCGAATGGAAATTGTCGCCAGCTTATGATTTAACTTTCTCGTCTGGTCCGCGCGGTGAGCAAAGCACTATGGTTGTGGGTGAAGGACGAAATCCCAGTGTCGATCATCTAGTTAAGTTGGGACAAAAAGCTAAAATAGCCAAAACACGCATTTCCGAAATTATCGATCAAACACAAATGGCGCTGTCAAATTGGGAGGTTGTGGCTAAGGAATACGGTGTATCTGCGGATAATATTCGTTTAATTGGCAAGCGTCTCCACCGTATCTAGAAAACCCTAAACTTCAAATTCCCAACGCTGGATTTGAAGAAGTGCCATGAAGCTTTTATTTTAGAGGGTTAATCTTTATTTTTAGCATAGTTTTCTTCTGATCTCTTAATTGGGTGTCGTTTGACAAAGTGACATTTTGAGTCTTAGCTGGCTATATTTTTTGAATTATATTGCGACTCCAAAGTTACTTTCACCGAACGAGACATAACATGTGTAATTGTAAAGAACATCCAGAATTAATTGATATCAGTAGCAACTACACTACCTTCAATCAATCCTTGGATCAACTTGATGCAGGTGATTGGGTGCTACTAATGCAATGTAAATTGTGTAAGCAGTTATATAAAGTTGATGTATGGGATAAACTTCAAACTAGCTATGCTATAAAAATCCCTTCAAAAGAAAATTGGAAAGAGTTTGAAGCTGAGCGTTTAATTAAAGAGCGTATAATAAAAAACCGAGGAGGTCTTCTCCAGAGTGATTGTGTGTGGACAAATTGTAATAAAAAACAAGTGAAGAGTAGTGCTTTCTGTGTAAACCATATTTATTCTAGTGGCACTCGCGCATAGATATGTTCTGCAAGAATTAGTGCTAGCGACGGGACGATAAAATGTAATGAACCTACGAACTCTATGATAAGGTGGCTACATAAAAGAAGATTGCTCGCTATTCTGTCTTCAACAAAAGATCTATTGCTTGATTCTAAGAAAGATGGTTGGCCCGACGTCAGTCCTGCCGAAACAATATTAGAAATCGATGAATTAATTGCCCATATTTCAAATCCAGATGAAAATATCTTACCTAAGGATGCGAGACTCTTGTGCATGGTAACTGGTCCATTGCAAGAAATTGCAATATCGAATGGGTGGCATGATAACTATCTATCTTTAGCGCAGAAATATGATAAATTAGAATATTTGATAAAGCGTAAATAAAATGTGCCAAAAATGATTATGGGATTTCTTATCTTGTCTATTCGTGATTAAGCCTTTTTTCGAGCTCTTTCTTAATGTTTGTCATGTTATCGCGAATATGATCGCAAAATGAATCTATGGCATAAAGCTGCTCATTGGAAAAATTCTGAGCATCTTTGGTAAAATG
>CAIUFU010000113.1 GCA_903898475.1 uncultured Alphaproteobacteria bacterium
CCTTTTCAAGGAGGGGTTGGGGTGGTTATTCACGAAACTCGAACCAAAAATTTAACCAAGAATACCAACACCAAACCCCCAAACCCATGCTCAAAAGCCACCGCTTTTTGCAGCTCTGCCTGCTCGTTCTATTTTCAAACCCAGCCCGCGCCGTCACTCTCACCTCTGGCCAAACTGATTACACCACCACCTCCGACATCACCACCAGCGCCAGCGGCATTATTACCTCGCTTTCTGGCACTAGCGGCAGTCTCAATAAAATTAAAAACCTCCACACAATTACCACCGGAAATTCTGGCGCCACCAGCAGCGCTTACGGCATTAGATCGAGCGGCGATTACTACCAAATCACCAATGACGCGAGCGGCATCATTTTAACCACAGGCAGCTCGGGACGCGGCATTAGCGTTTCTGACAATTCAATTGTGAATAATTTAGGCAGCATCAGCACCCAAGGCTCAACTTCTTACGGCATTTATTTGGGCGGTGACTCCAACACCACCACCAACTCCGGCTCAATTTCAACAATCGGCAGCACTTCCTACGGCATTTATTTAAATGGCAGCAACAGCTCTGCAACCAACTCTGGCAACCTTGCGACTCGGGTTTACGGAATTTACAGCAATGGCGACAATAACCAAATCAGCAATTCCGGCAGCATCACCACAACCAGCGGCTCTTCCGCCCACGGCATTTATGTAAGCGCCGGGAGTGCCTCAACTGCGACTTCCAGCAATTACAGCACCGTGACTAATTCTGGCACAATTAGCGCCAACGCCAATGGCATTTACGCCAAAGATAATTACACCCAAATCACCAACAGCGGCACAATAGCCAGCTGCGATTACGGCATTCGCACTGAAGGCAGCAACTCAACAATCACCAACTCCGGCAGCCTCAGCTCAATTTACAATTCAGGAGCTGGCACCGTAATTAACAATTCAGGAAATCTCACAGGCAACGTCACAATTGGCAGCGGCACACTCAATGTTTTAGGCGGCACAATTAGCGGCGCGGTCGACGGCTCAAGCAACACGGGCAGCGTAAATATTAATTCTAATTTCAACCAAAGCGCCGCTTTTACCGATCTCAATAATCTCAATATTAATTCAGGACACACGCTAACTTCCAGCGCCAGCATTAGCGCCAACTTGGTTGCACTTAGTTCGGGATCAAGCCTAACAATTAGCAATGGCGGGTCAGTTGAAGCAGTAATACAAGGTGCCGGCACGTTAAATATTTCAGGAACCGACTTTGCACCAAGCGGATTAATCGGCACTTCCGGCAACGCTTTAACCAATTTAAATATTGGCGCTGATGCCTCTCTTGCGAGCTCCAACGACATTTACGCAAATAATATTTTGGTCAACGGCACGCTAAATTTTTACGGCGCTGACAATTTAACAATCTCGGGAAATGTTGCAGGCAACGGCTCAGGCACAATCAATGTCGCAAGCAACAGCCAAAATATTTTAGGCAATTTCACGCTAAATAGCGGCGACAGTTTGGCGACAAGTTTGGGAAATAATACCGCCGGAAATTTAACCGTGTCGGGCGCAGCCAATATTGACGCTGATGCAAAGCTTGTCGTCACACCAACAATTAATCAGGGCTACGTTGCTAATGGCACAGAGTTCACTTTGGTTAGTGGCAATTCGAGCTCGACAATTAATCAAATTTCCGATGCAAATATTTCGGTAAATGGCACCGCTTCCAACATTTACGGCTTGCTCAAATTCACCACGCAGGCAAGCGCAGATTCGCTGGTTTTAACTGTTAATCGTCTCGCCTCAGATGAGGTTACATCCAACAAAAATTCGCAAAATATTTACCAAAATTTAAACGACATTGGCGCGGGATCAAATGGCAAATTATCCGATTTTCAAGGTTACCTCGACAGCAGCGGCCTCACAGGGGATGCCCTTTCCAAGGCACTTAATCAAGCAGCGCCGCAATCAAGCAAAGCTAATTTGGGCGTCACAAGCAACATTGCGAGTAACTCCATTCTCGCCTCTGAAACCAGACTGGGCAAGCTGCGCCAACGTTTATCTAACGGCGCTTGGGTGCAAAGTTTTGGAAGCGCGTCCTCACAAAACGACGTCAAATCTGACGACGGCTACAAAGCAAATTCTTTGGGATTAGTGATTGGCGCCGACCAAGAGTTAGGTTCTGATGCCACAATCGGCGTGGCTTTAAGCTTTGCTCGCTCCAACGTAAAATCACTCGACAGCCTAAAGCAAAATTTAATCAGCAGCAATCAATTGAGTTTTTACTCGGGGCAAAATTTTGGAAAATATTTTCTCGACAGCTTAGTTGGTTTTGCTTGGAATTCTTACAGCTCAAATCGCGCCCTTACTGCGCTAGATGCCGCGGCCACCGCCAGATATTCTGGCCAAACTTACCTAGCAAAAATTAAAACCGGTCGCAATTTCAAATTAAAACACGGCTTAATTTTTACGCCCGAAGCTTCGCTCAACATTTTGCACAACAGCATCGGCGGCTACAGCGAAGAAGGTGCAGACGAATTGAATTTAAAAGTTAGCGCAGTGTCAGCAAGTTTTTTAGAAGCGCGACTTGGTGCAAATTTAGGTTGGGAGACGCGGTTCTCTGACTTTCCTGAATTTAAAAAAGTGACATCAGTTTTAAAATTTTCTTACGGACATGCTTTGGTAAATACGGCACCCACAACCAAAGCCAGCTTTGAAGGACAGGCTTCATCTTTTAATTCACAAATTTCACATCTGGATTCAAACAGCCTTAGACTTGGAACCGAAATAACCGCCTTTCACGAAAACTTCACAAGCTTTAGCTTTGACTACAACTTTGAAAAACGCGCCACCTACGCGTCACATTTTATCGCGGCAAAAATCCGCCAAGAATTTTAAAGCTACGCTGAACTTTTATATTCTACTTTTCGGGCCCACCATCATTTTGGCCTGCTGCAACTTTTTGCCGTAATCTCGCAACCATACCCGAACTTAGCGGCCTTACAGACTCTGCTTCTTTTTCTTGCCGCAACTTTAAAATCTCTTCTGATTTTATTTTAGAATAACCAGCTAATGATTCATATTTTATCGGCCTTTCTAAGTAAGCTGACTCAGCTACCAATCTAACACCCTGACCATATTTTTCTTCATCAAGCGGAGTTGTTTTGAGCGCCTTGTTTGATCCTTGTGTGAAAGAAAATCTCTCACCGACATCACCAGGAAAAACATACCTGCCAGTTGACATCGCAATCATTAATTTTTGGTAAATAAATTGATCTGGCACCTCACCAAGAGAATTTTCCACATCCTCACTTCTTAACTTGCAAACCATTTGCGCCACTTGTTTGTAGTGACCATCAAGCATGTAGCCACAGAGATTGGGCAATTTCTCTTTTCCAAAGCAGGT
Organism: uncultured Alphaproteobacteria bacterium; assembly: GCA_903898475.1. Taxonomy (GTDB): domain Bacteria; phylum Pseudomonadota; class Alphaproteobacteria; order Rickettsiales; family UBA1997; genus UBA2645. Next base: position 3,394 of record CAIUFU010000113.1, read on the forward strand.
GATTAATGATTTTAAAACGAAAGGCGAGCGACAGCTGAAAGAATAATTGTTAGGATTTAGCACGCCCTCTCTAACAGCAACGCCTTCCACAATTCCAATTTTTCTCAGAGGTTTGCTGCTGTCCGCGGTTGTATCTAGAATTCTGTTCCACATTACCTCGCTGTCGGAACTTACGCTTAAAGCTTCTTCGGGAGCTGCAACCAAGTGAGTAGAATTCATGATTTGCAGCAACTGTCTTTGGGTCAATTCTTGCCCGTCAACAGTCAAATCCAGATCGCCTCTTTTGCTGGCTTGCCTGACAATTTCAAAAAATAAGCGGTGTGAAAATTTTCCGTGAAAAAGAAATTTATTATTTTGCTCTACCTCAGAAAAAATATTTCCTGCTTTAGCAAATCGCGCCGCAACTTTTCCTTCAACAGCATCAGTAAAAACAGCAACCCCTTCTAGATTAATGCCACATTCTTGCTCTCGATGAAGCAGCTCTTCGCTGAGTTGACGCCTTTTATTGAGTGGTTGGTAGTCTTGAGGCCAAGGTCCGGGGATAAAATTTCCCGCTCCACAAATCAGGTAAGAAGGAGAGTTATTAAAAGGCTCAATCTCATGAGCCGCCATTCTTACAGCTAGAGCTTGATCAAGATCTTGCAAATACTCAAAAACCAGTTCGGGAGTTTGTAAAATTCGCGCCATCTGTTCCGCAATTTCACAAATCCGCTGCGAATTTTGTGGCGTGATTTGAAATCCCTCAAAATTCTTTCCCTCTTTAAAACGCACTTCCTGAAACAAACGATGCTCGTAAGAAGAAGCCAGTTCAATTGCTTTCGATTCTAATTTCTCAGACTCAGTTTCCAAAAATTTCTCTTTGATTTGAGCGATCAACTCAGATGAAGACTTGTCAGCGCCCAAATAAATTTCTTCCTGAGGAATTGGGTAAAATGAAATGATTGGCATGATAAATTTAGTTATTTGCGACGGGTAAATCTCATGATAAGTGAGGGATTTTATCCTTTGATTGTGATCTCACGACACTGTGAGCCCCGTCGTAAAGATGTGGTGACACTGATGGTAGATTGGCTTTGTCTAGAGCAGATAAATTTTTAATCATCTGCTCGACATTGCTTTTTTGAACTGCATCAGCTGCTTGAGAAGCGTCTAAATATCTTTTTGTCTCTTGTAAAAAAACCGCCAAATCTATTTGTAGCGATTGGCATTGCTCCAACTCCTCTCTGCTGCAATTGCCATACATGGCGTAAAATTCTTTAGTATTTTCACTCATTGACACCACTTTTATCGGGCAGGTTTTGGCATCATTTGCAAAAGTGAGAGAATCCCGTCCTTGATCGGTGTGATAAATTTCAGATGCTTGGTTTTCTGTAAAAATTTTGTTGAAAATATCTGCGATGGAGTATCGATTCAATCCCAAACCCGCTACAACTTCATCAATGTTCCAATGAAAATTGAAACCTTCTCTTCTGTGCCGAGGTGCAATTTCACTCTCATAATTGGGTAAAGAACGCATTAGTTGCAAAGATGGTAACTCATAGAGCTGGCAACCCGCAGCCTGCACCATAAATTGATCTTCCTCCAACGTAATTACTGGAAATAAGTTAATCACCCCAGCGTCAGGCGTAAAATCTCTGGTCAAACTTAAGATACCGACACTGCCTCTGTAGCCGTTATATTGCGGATTCGATTTTAGAATTGAGTCGAGATTGTAGGGAGAAAGGTTGATCCGATACTCAATGGCATCGAGATGATCGCTGACTTCTAAGACTCTCTTACCTGCGATGGTTTGAAAACCTCTTTCTAAAGATTGATGCTCTAACTGTTTAACTATGTAATCCGTCGTAAATCCAGCGTGAAGAGATTGACTGACCGGCGAACTTGCCGCAAAAAATGAAATTGAATTATCATCATTTAAATGGGCCACCGGATATTGCCCCAGGTCCTTCATTTTATTTACTACAGCCTCTCTAAGAGCTTCTACCAATTCATTCCACTTGGTTGCATGGTCAGAGGCGATGTTTCTTTCGTCGCTTGGGTTGGTTAAATAATCTTGATCGGTTGCTAAAAAAATCTTCACACGATCCATGTCACGATCTCGGCTCCCAACTCTTCCAGCTAGTTGCACTACCCTAGCAGAATCTGCATTTGGCTGCCCTAAATAAAGATCATTCGCACGAATGTATAAATTATTAAATTCAGCCGCATTTTCGGGATTATTTATCCAGTGATTTGCCAATTCTAATTGGTGCCGATCATCTACAAAAGCGGCAATTTCTTTTAACTGATTAAGAGTTAGAGCAGCGCCACTGCGCTCTTCATAATCACCAATTAATTCCATTATCTCCAAGCCGTAGGGATATTTATTTTGAGCAATTTCTGCGACAACTTCTTTAAGATTCTGCAAGTCGCCAGATGTTTTTTTCCAATAATCTCTTATCAAACCAGCGCGAGAATAAGAGCTCGATTCAGACAAGATCATCCTTAACTCGTTAATTCGCACCGCACCAACTTCTCTCGATCTTATCCAAATTTCATTCAAATAATTTCGCGAAGAATCTGATTTAGCTAATGGTCGAACTTGTTCAACAAAGCTTCTGGCATCAATGCTTTGAGCGTTATTTATCGCCCAAAATTCAAGAGGGAGATCTTTTTCGTTATCATATTTATCAATAAAATCTGTGATTGCTCCTAGATCTATCAGAGTTACCTGATATCGATCTAAATTACTATTCAGCCACGCCACAAATCCCAAATTGCGCTCTTGCGCTAACCAATCTGTGACTAAATTTGAGGCAACATCCTTTTCTGGAAACAATATCTTGGCATCTGCAAGCCTAGCCTCTGGGGCTAGATCTCTATTTTCAGCACGATCCATGAAAATTCTTGCCATCTCTCTGCGATCAACTTGCGACAAACTTTTTTCGATCTTCTTGTCAAAATCCCAAGTAGGTAAGGCGAAAATTCCATCTTTAAGATCTTGCGAGTTAATCTTTGCAGCATGCTTTAGCCAAGTTTTTGTTAAAGGCAGTCTAGTGCTAACATGAACAGCTGGCCAAAATTCATTTATAAATCCGTCAATATCTAAAATATTACTTGGCTGGATCATCCAATCAGACAAAGCATCTCTTTTTTTATAATCTTCTGGGAACAGCGGTAAAATTTTGTCCCTGACATCTGCAAAACTGGTAGCGCTATTCTTTTCAAGAAACTTCGATGCTAGCATTTCTTTATAAATAGGCAGTGCATCACCCAATAGCGGGACGACCTTTGCCACCAAGTCATCAGCTGTAAGATCTATTTTTTGCTTAACCCAACCACCCAACAAACTGGCTCGAGTATAAATACCTATTTTATTGCCATAATCATCCAAAAAACCATCAAGCACCCCTCCGAGATTCTCAACTTCGGTTGCGTCCACAACCTCTATCATTTTGTCAAAATCCATCTCTCAAGAATTTTATTAAAACCCGAAATGGCGCAAAAATCTCACATCATTTTCAAAGAACATACGCAAGTCAGTGATGCCGTATTTCAGCATGGCAAGGCGCTCAACACCAATTCCAAAAGCGAAGCCTTGGAATTTTTCTGAGTCGATTCCGCAATTTTTCAAAACATTGGGGTGAATCATTCCGCATCCCAAAATTTCCATAAATTTGTCACCTTTGCCAATTTTAATGCGGCCATTTTCTAGTGAATAATTAATGTCCACTTCGGCAGATGGTTCGGTGAAAGGAAAGAAGCTTGGACGAAAACGCAGCTCAACATTTTTAACTTCAAAAAACTTTTCTAAGAAATTTTCTAAACACCATTTCAAGTGACCCATGTTAATATCTGTGTCTACCACAAAACCTTCAAATTGGTGAAACATTGGCGTGTGAGTTTGGTCAGAATCGCGACGAAAAACTCGACCCAAAGCGGCAATTTTTAGCGGCGGCTGCGAGTTTAACATTTTGCGAATTTGTGTATTTGAAGTGTGCGTGCGCAGCAACAATTCCGAATCTTGCAAATAAAAAGTATCCTGCATCTGGCGCGCTGGATGGTCCAACGGCATGTTCAGCGCGGTAAAATTGTGAAAATCATCTTCGATTTCAGGGCCTTTAGCAAATTCAAAACCAAGCTCGGAAAAAATTTCTTCAATCTCTTGCATCACTTTTGAAAGCGGGTGAATTAGCCCGCGATTTTCTTTTCTAATCGGCGCGCTTAAATCAATTTTTTCGCCGGATAATTTTTGGTTTAATTCAGCAATTTCAAAAAGGTTTTTGGCATTGTCGATTTTTTTTGTCACCTCATCTCGCACTTGATTAATCTTGGCGCCGAATGACTTTTTTTCTTCTGCGTCTAAGTTTTTTAGCTGCGAAAAAAGTTCGGTAACCAAGCCTTTTTTGCCTAAAAAATTAATGCGGATTTCTTCGAGGCCCGCGGCATTTTCAATTGCTGAAATTTGCGAATTGAAATCAGCGAGAAGCGTTTCTAAGTTGGTCATTATTTTCTTTTTTTTGGATGTGAGGGATTAATCCTCATCAAAACTTAACAACAATTTCATGTCAATTAATTGGTTCGGCGCCTGCACTTTACTTAACAAAGAAGTGCGCCGTTTTTTAAAAGTTTACCACCAAACTTTATTTTCTCCCGTCATCAACATCGTATTATTTTTGGCGGTTTTTTCTTTGTCGGTGGGCAATCACATTACCGAAATTAACGGCGTGCCTTTTGCCATTTTCATGTCGGCGGGGCTAATAATGATGGCCTCAATGCAAAATGCTTTTGCCAATTCTTCCTCGTCTTTCGTAATGGGAAAAGTAATGGGCCACATTGTTGATTATTTAATTCCGCCGCTTGATGCTTTCGAATTGCTTTTTGCTTTCACGCTTGGCGCGATCTTGCGCGGTCTCTGCGTTGCGATTGTGGCCTATTTAACAATTTTGGTTTTTGTGCCACTCACCTTCTACTCAATTCCTGCGGTGATTTTTTACTTATTTTTCGCCTGCATGTTTCTTGGATTGCTCGGGCTTTTGTGCGGCGTTTTATCCGACACTTTCGACCAAATGTCAGCAATGACCAGCTACGTAATCACACCGCTAACTTTTCTTTCTGGCACGTTTTACTCAACTACTTCTCTTCCCGAGTTCTGGCGCAGCGTCTCACATTTCAACCCGTTCTTCTACATGATTGACGGATTTCGCTTCGGCCTAACCGGCCACAATGACGGCGATTTACTTGTGGGGGGTACATACATTGTGAGTTTAAATTTAATTCTTGGCTTTGTAATTTTTCTTTTAATAAAAAAAGGCTACCGGATAAAAAGTTAACCAACTTCTACTAACACAGAAAACACACCACAAAATGAAAACCCTAGAAAAACTACAGTACCTGCGCCTTGCCCGCAGTGAAAATATCGGCAAATCAACTTTCTTCCGTTTAATCGAAATTTTTGGCTCGGTGCAGCTAGCACTCGAGCAGCTTCCCGACTTTGCTGCAAGTGGAGGACTCAAACGAAAAATCAAAATTTTCTCACTCGCCGACGCCGAGTTAGAACTAGAAAATACCCAAAATTTCGGCGCAGAAATTCTAACTTTTTCTGACGAAAATTATCCGCAACTTTTACGCAAAATTCCAGATCCCGCACCAATTCTAACCGTCAAAGGCCTTTGTGAATTTTTCACTCAAGACACAATCGCCATTGTCGGCCCGCGCAACGCCTCATTTGGCGCCATGAATTTTGCTAAAAGCATTGCTTTAGAGCTTGGTCAAAATTCGGTGATTACCGCGTCAGGTCTCGCTCGCGGCGTGGATGCAGCAGTACATCACGGTTCAATTTTAAGCGGCACAATCGCGGTAATTGCCGGCGGCATTGACCACATTTACCCCAAAGAAAATGCCAAACTTTACGACTCAATTTCCAAACAAGGTTTGCTGGTTTCAGAAAACGCTTTTGGCGCGCCGCCCAAAGGTGGAAATTTTGTGCAACGCAACCGAATAATTTCGGGGCTTTCTTTGGGTGTAATTGTAGTTGAAGCGGGGCTAAAATCGGGCAGTTTAATCACGGCAAAATTTGCCAAAGAACAAGGCCGCGAAGTTTTTGCCGTACCGGGCTCGCCCTTTGATCCGCGATGCTTGGGCACCAATCGTTTAATCAAAGACGGCGCAAAAATGTTTGAAAATATTGACGACGTTTTGGCAGAAATTCCAAATTTAAAAACCAAATTTCGTAAAGCTCAAATCTTGCACGAACCAGACGCGACAGTCTTTGAAGGCCCCACACAAAAAATGCCAAGCGACAATGAAATTGCAAAAATTCGTAAAGAAATTTTTACAAAACTCAGCAACTTTCCAATTGCAATTGAAGAAATTATTTTTGAATTAAAAGCGCCTGCAAGCATTGTAAATATTGCGCTAGTGCAGCTAGAACTTGCCGAAAAAATTGAGGTAAATTTTGGTAAAGTGACAAGAAAAATTTCTTGTGTTTAAAGGAATCTTTCTAAGAACCCGTCCTAAGTCTTTGACTTATTAAAAATCCTGAGCCAATCCTTTGTCATCAATAACAAGGGAGGTTCATGAACAAGAAAAAATATCCAAGCAGCATTACTCGAGAGCA
>CAIUFU010000114.1 GCA_903898475.1 uncultured Alphaproteobacteria bacterium
GAGATCTCTCACTTCGTTCGAGATGACAGCAATGTAATAACTTTTAATTTTTCCCAATCACCAAATACCCGCGATAAGCCTCGCCATCCTTAGTATTCATCGCCTCCAACAATTGCAAAACCCCAACCCAATACCACTGATTTTTGTGCAGAGCCGCATCCAAAATAAATACCGAATCACTTTCTTCGTCATACGCCACAACCGGCGAAATATGTCCGCGCGTCGCCTTACCCAAAGCCTGTCCGTCAAAATTTAACGCCACGAAATTTTTATCTTCGGCAAGATTTTTTTTCAAAACCTTGCGAAATTTTTCCGCAAATTTTTCATCAATTTTTTCAGCATGAACCATCTCAACTTTTAAGCCGTTGATTTTGAGCATTTTAGAAAAATCGAGCAAACTCAAACCCGCATCATAAGTTTTTCCATCAGGCAGCGGCTCTTTATATTCAACCACTCCGCGCTTTTTAACTTTTTCAGTTTTGTCATTAAAAAATCCCTTCTGCGCGTAAAGATGATACTCGGCAATCGTGCCGTCGGGCTTTACAACCTCACCTTCTTTTTGACTTGGAATATTGTCATACTTTAGCGCATTACGAATCATCGTGCCCGTCGCAATACTGCAAAATAGAGGATTCTCTTGGGGTTGGTAAAAATTAACCAGCTGGTAAAAATCATTTTTGAACTGACTTCTCTCAAGTCTTCTCAATCCCTCGGGACTATTCCATTTTTGGGCTTGCGAATTTTCACCCGCAGCAAAAACTGCATTTGAAATCAATAAAAAAAACACAAAAAATCTTTTCGACATAATGACTGAGGCCTTGGAAATAAAAGATAAATGCGACTCTGACACAATCGCCTTGGTTGAAAAATTTTTACGCTTTCTCGAGGTGGAGAAAAAATATTCACTACACACCATCAGTGCTTACCGCACCGATATTTTTTACTTTTTTGATTTTCTTTTCAGAGTCAAAGCAAAAACCCTCGAAAAAAATGATCTGGAAAATTTAACGATTCACGATTTCAGAAAATGGCTTTCCGAAAGATTGCCAAATCACGTCAATGCCTCCAACGCCAGAGCGCTTGCGTCCCTTCGCTCAATGTTGCGATTTTTCAATCAAAATGGCCTGATTTTTAACCAAGAAATCAGCAAAATAAAAACACCAAAAATTCCCAAACCCGTACCAAAATCAGTTGACCAAATCGACATTGAAAAAATTTTCGCTGAAATTTTAAAAATGCGCAAAACCATCTGGCAAGCCAAGCGCGACATTGCATTGCTTACATTAATTTACGGCTGCGGACTGCGTATTTCTGAAGCGCTTGCCGTTAACCAAAAAAGTTTAGAAAATTCGCAAACATTAATCATCACCGGCAAAGGCAAGAAGCAGCGTATGGTGCCGCTTTTGGCAATTGTTAAAAAACGCATCGAAGAATATTTGGCGATTGTGCCTTTTAAAATAAATTTGGATCAGCCGATTTTTTTAACCCCCAAAGGCAAGCCTTACAGACGGATTGATTTTGCCACTTTCATTCAAAAAATTCGCCGTAATTTAAACCTTGCTGAAACCATCACTCCACACGCTTTTCGACATTCTTTTGCGACACATCTTTTAGAAGCCGGAGGCGATTTGCGCACAATTCAAGAGCTTCTGGGCCACGAAAGCCTTTCAACAACGCAGCGCTACACTAAAATTGACAAGGTGCGATTGCTTAGTGTTTACGAGAAGTTTTCGAAGCGATAGAAGGGTTTTTAAAATACTTACCTAGCTTTCCCACCAGCTCTATTACCACTATTTCTTTCCACATCTTCTTCACGGTAATCAGAAGCTTTCGGATGAACTGTACTTTGCTTTTGACCACTGCGAGTAAGAAATTTGTAAGCGGCGCCTAAAGCCAAACCAACAAAAGCAACTGTGCCGCCGGTGATTAATCCAATTTCAGTAGCACTCATTTGGTTAGAAGGTTTTGAATTTGATGGATCGGTTAATTGATTGGTAAGAGATGGCGTTTGGATTTGAGTTTGAAAAGGCGTTTGAAGAGGCGTTTGAAGAAGAGTCTGAAATTGAGTCTGAGACTCGGTAACATCGGGGGTAGAAATCACAGTAGTTGCTGCAGATGGTGCTGGCGAAATTGAACTTGGATTAGAGCTGGGATTGTTCGTGGTTGGATTCCAACTCGGCTTGCTGGTGGGAATTGCTGAATCATCCAGTGACACCAAAGCCGTAGGTTGTTGCGAGGGTCGCGCCGTGGGCTTTTGCCAAGGTATTTGTGAAGGTTGCGAGCTGGGAGAATTGGTATTTTTTTCGGTGACAACAAAAGAAGGAATAGCGCTGGGCGCATATTTTCTTAAGCTTGGCTTTTCAGTTGGTTCACTTGATGGTTTGCTTGAGGGATTATTAGTTGGATAACTAATTGGTTGTGATGACGGCAAGCCCGATGGCAGCGAACTTGGCATAATCAAATCACCAGCAATTGGATTGTGAGTTGGCGCCTCCGATGGTAGCGCGATTGGATCACTGCTTGGCACTGCTGATGGTTGCGAACTCGGTCTTCCCGAAGGAGATTGAGTAATTTCTGCCGCAGTTAAAAAATAAACCTCAGGAGTTTTGGCAACCTCAGTAGCATTAACCCCAACCAAAATTACCGTTTGGTTGTTGGGCAGAACTATCACTGTGTAAGGCTGAGCGACATCTTCTAAAATAGTTTCGTCAGTGGAATCATCATTGTCATCATCCACAGAAACAGCGTCATCGTAAGCATCATCGGTAGAATTGCTGAACGTCCCGTTCAAAATATCAAATTTCGTAGTCGCTAATTTTCGCAACTCTTCGGGAGTAAAAGCACTTTCCCATTCTTTCATTATTGCGGCGTCGCTTTTGGCTTGGACTTGTTCTTCGGCGGTTAATTTTCTAAATGAAGCCGAAAGAGAAACAAGCTGCGCCAAGCTTTGATCAAACTTGCCCGCCAAAAGATCTTCGAGTGAATATTGGTTGGAATTGGTTGAATAAATTTGCACCTGCGAGCGATCAGCCACCGGCAAGCTCATTTGATTTTGACTTGGGTTAAATCCAAGTAACGCCGTAATCGAGTTAGAGTTTTCCAAAACATCTAAATCAGTTTTAGCCGCTGGTTGAAAGGCGAGAATTTGTTCTTTGATGGCTGGGTCGGTATTTTGTTTGCCTGCTTGGAGGTTTTTGTTGGAGATGATTTCGGCTGGGGTTAAGTCGCGAAGCTTGGGCAGGCTTAGTGCAAGAGTTGTTGAAGAAGTTGAGGCAGCAATTTCAATTTTATCGCCATTGCTAAAGAAGAGATCACTTGAACTGCGCCAAGGTAATCCGCCAACACTAAAAACAAAACGCGAGTTACCAACATTTTGAAAGCTAGTCATGCTGACTCTTTGCAGAATTCTTTGACTTCCAGAAGTGTAAGAAACGTAGAAACAATTTTCTAAATCTTCTGGGTTAGAAAAATCATCATCAGCATTGCCAGGATTCTGAAAAAATATCGAACCACTAACTGCATTAGCTGCTGCACTATTGCCACTGGCGATGATGTGAGAAGCCACTCTATTACCCAAGTCATCAAACACAGCGAGTCCAACGCTAGACTGAGTGATTCCAGCGGCATCTTTGTATCTGGAGCAGAAAGTTGCTGCCATGAATTCTTTGCCA
>CAIUFU010000115.1 GCA_903898475.1 uncultured Alphaproteobacteria bacterium
CGGTGGGAACGTGCTCCTCGTGAGAAATTAGTCTGCAGTTTGGAATTGCTTGATAGAGGTTTTTGATGTTGCCAGCTTTTTCATCGTTAGAGCAGTTGTCGGCTATAACGATTTCTATGTCCTGAGTTAATGTTTTATAAATTGAGGAATTTTCAAAAAATTGCAGCAATCGGCAAATATAAAGCGATCTATTGTAGGTTGGTATTAGGATGGTAAGAATGAAATTATTGTTCATGCTAAGAGCCGATGTCATTGGTTAATGTTAGAAGCTTTGAAACTGACTGAATCATGCCGGAGTTGAAGTAATAGCTCCATCTGTAGTAAATGGTGGAAGAGGTCGGGATAAAAAATATAAGCGCTGCCAAAACTAAAATCATTCTAAAAGATGATGTTTTTATATTTTTAAAATGATGCTCAGCAATCTTGGCAAGAACTAAAATATTTATCATCAATCCAGGTAGTATAAACCTGCTAACTGCCCATTTATTTTCGCCAAACGAGACTAAGAGAATAAAGAGTAGCGTTAAAATAAAAGTGCAGATTCCTAATTCGTGCGACTTTAACTCTTTTGATAATTCTTTTCTATTTCTAAAAAAAAGCCAAAGCCCAATCCCAAGCAGCGGTATAAAAAGAATCCTGATCAAATCTATGCTGCCGTTTAAGCCATTAGAAAAAAAATTAATTGAAATATGAGTAAAGCCAAATCCGGGCTCGGCAGAATGAAAAACTAAGTAATCAAAAGAGGGTTTGATTTTTGGACTAACTTTTTCAGAAGTTTCCAAAATGCCCATGATATTATGATCGATCGTTCTGCGAAATAATGGCGAAATCATACCTCCAAACATTGACGCAAATGCTATTGCAACAGAGCTTGCCGTTAGAGGTTGCCACTCAATCTTTGCGGTTCTAACAAATTTTACGAGAGCCACTAAAGATAAATAAGTCATCCCAAAAAGAATATTTTGAGGAGCGCAAAAGGCCCATCCAAAACTAATTACAAAGATCAGAAGCGATTTTTTAGTCAATTGTATCCCAGAATTAGCAATGACGTAAAAAGCTAAAAAACTTCCTAAAGAAATGATGGTATCAGAATAGCCGGTAATAAAAAGAGGAGCGCCGGAATCGATAAGAAAAATATGCGACTTCGATATTGACCAAGAGCCAAAATAAATAAATAACGTAACTAGCCAAGAGAAGCCCGCATCAAGTTTAAAAAGGCGTTGAGAGTTTTTTAGTAAGCAGATGAAGAAGATGGCTTGGTTAAGCGAGAGCAGTGCGTATAAATTAAATAAGCTGGAATTAGATTGGTTAAAAGCGGCGTAAATCGAATGTAAATAATTTTGTCCAAGAACAGGAATGAAGTCACTCCTAATAATAAAATTAGCAATATTGGAATATCTGCCACTTTCCATGCTGCCAAATGAGCTGTGAGGAGATGCGTGCATGTCGTAGGAAGCGCCGTCAAAGGTCCAATTGCAGAGATTTTGAATTGAGAAAAAGACAATCAATAGAAAAAAAAGACAGAGGTCTTTGTGTGAGATTCTTAAAATAAGATCTCGATAAGTTTTGCCAAGAATGATAATTAGAAGGTAGGTCGCTGCAATGATAGTAACTGAGCAGGAGAAGCTGATGTGGAAAATAGAAAAAATAATCAGCAGCAGCAGAGTCAGGGAGAATCCGGCAAAATAACAAAGACTAAGATCGATATCTGGGTTTAAATTATTGCTGCCAGATTTGGTAAGTTTTTTATAAATAGTTAAAAAAGCGCCAGCCTGTAAGGCTCCAAACAGTAAGTAAAAACTGTAACAAAGGCCAAATGCAAAAATGAAGCTGTGATTTAGTAGTGTTAGGATTTGCACTCTAGGTTATTTTTAAAATCATCAGATCCATTAATCAGAAATAATATTCTGATTAAACTCTTCGCGATCCAAAAATGGATACATGTCTTCCAATGGTTTAGATATTATTCTTCCGTCGGGAAGTTTTTCCGAAGAGAGTTTTGGTTGGAAGATGTAGTCGTGATCAAGCATTACTTCGCAGATTAGCGGGCCATCGGTTGCTAAAGCTTTAGCAATTTCACTTTCGAGATTTTCGTTATTTTCAATTTTTACAGAAGGTAGTTCAAAGGCTGCTGCGAGCTTAGCAAAGCTTGGTACCGACACGCCAGAATTACCACTGCAGGCCACTAATTTTTCACCGAAGAAATTTCTTTGAGTTTGGCGAATCGAGGAATATCCGGCGTTATTTAAAACAAAAATTTTGATCGGCAAATTGTGGTGCTTGACAGTTTGCAACTCTTGCAAATTCATCATGATGCTGCCGTCTCCGGCGATGCAGATCACGTCTTTTTTATTATTGGCAATGCAGGCGCCAATTGCGGCAGGAAGGTCGTAGCCCATTGAGGCGTCGCCAGAATTCCAAAAAATTCTTTGATTTTTTTTAACAATGCCGGCTTGAAATAAAGCTACACAAGCCGTGCCGTTGCCGGCAACCATTACGCTGCCTTCAGGAGCGGCTTTGGTTAGAGTTAAAATAAAATTGTAAGGATTAATCAGGCCGAGAGATTTTTTATATTCAGGATTTTTTGACGGATCGTATTTTTCTTTGCGCACTTCGCACCATTTCACCCAATCGCTTTTAGAAATTTTTTCGTCGAGGGCGGCGTCGAGTGCCGGAATAAATTTTTTCAAATCAGCGCAAACTGCAATATCAGCTTTAACTGTTGGTTTGTAGAGCTCGGCTTTGTCGATATCGACAATAATTTTTTTGGCTTTTCTGGCATACATTTCCCAATTATAGCTGGCTTGACGGATATTGTTTCTGGTGCCCAAAAACAAAACCAAATCAGCATTTTGCAAAGTGAAATTTCCGGCTCTCTGCCCAATAGTGCCAATCCGTCCCATGAAAAGAGGATGGTCGTTTGGAGCAACGTCAAAACCATTAAAAGTGGTGACGAAAGGAATGTTAATTTTATTGAGCAGTTGATGAAAATTTTCGACCATGCAAGAAAGTCGAATGCCGTGGCCAGCCACGATTACCGGTCTTTTTGCCGCTTTTAAATCTTTGATTATTTCTGCAATTTGTTCTGCAATTTGTTCTGCTGAAACTGAGTTGCTTGCTTCTTCCGCAATCTCTTCCTCACCAATCAAACTAGCTTCGTCGATCATTGCGCCTTGAATGTTAATTGGAATATCAATCCAAGTTGGTCCTTGTCGGCCAGTGGTTGCGAGGCGAATGGCTTTGTGTAAAATTCTTTTAATATCTTTGGGATCTTTAATCATCTCAGCATATTTGGTCATCGGTTTTACTACTGCGATGATGTCGACTTCTTGGTCACCTAACTGGCGCAAATTTGAATTTGGGCAAGAGTCGAGAGTGGTTTCATATTTTACCTGACCGGAAATATAAAGGGCAGGGATGCTATCAGTCCATTGGCCAAAAACACCGTTGAGAGCGTTAACTCCACCAGGACCAGTGGTGACATTAATCACGGCTAATTTTCCCGAGACTCGAGAATATCCTTCAGAGGAAATGGCTGAAGCTTGCTCATGATGGTTGCAAATATATTCGAGTTTTTCGTGTTTACCAAGTGAGTCATTTAAATGCATTGAGCCGCCGCCAGAAATCATGAAGACGTGGCGAACGCCGTATTTTACTAGCTCTTGAGCAATGTAGTCTGAGAGTTTGATCATTTTATTTTCTTAACTTTTCAAAAGTTTTAAGGGCTTCTAGGGCTTCTTCTCTGGTTAAATCTACGGTTCTAAAAAACTCGTAATCACTTTTCATCGCAATCAAGGCAAGGTCTGAGCCGGTATTTTTTTTATCGTGACCCATCGCTTCAATAATTTTTTGTGAATCGAAAGTAATGCAAGACAAGTCAATTTTAACAATCGGATTTAAAACTTTTTCGCGTAAAAATTCCTCAACTTCGGCAGATAAAACGCCGCGAGATTTTGCCACTAAATTGGCCAAGATCATTCCCAAAACAACTGCTTGCCCGTGAGGCACAGCAAAGTTGGTGGAAGACTCAATGGCGTGACCAAAGCAATGTCCGTAGTTCAATAAATTTCTGCGACCTTCACCAAATTGGATCGGGACGTGCTTTCTGTAATATTCAATAGTTCGGCAATTTCCCGGTGGGAATAGCCTTCCAAAATGTACAGGTTGAAAACGGTGCGGTATGCAGGTGTGAGTTGTTGAATGGCCTCCAAGATTTCCTTTTGGCTGCACATGCTTACTGCGTCAGCATCGTCGTTGCTTAATTGCGTAGCATGATCAAGGTCTTCAGTTCGGCGACGAATGCTCTTTCGATAAAAATCGATCGCCGTATTGACCATGATGCGACGCATCCAGGCAGTTACAGATGTGCCGAGTTGGAACTTGCTGACATTTTTGAAGACCTTGA
>CAIUFU010000116.1 GCA_903898475.1 uncultured Alphaproteobacteria bacterium
GGCAAGAACCTATTGTTAAAGAGCCTTTAAAGAAAAAACCCTGCAACAATAGGTGAGGTAGGATGAGAGATAATTAAGAGAACATCTTAGCAAAATTTCTTCTTTTGCGTTTTTTCCAGAAGCCACGGTGATAAGCATCTGACGCCAAAAGAGGAACCACTGAAGTTGCTTCAGCAAAAACCATTTGTTCAAAAGTTGTATCAACTTTGCCCCAAGAGCAGGCTTCTTTTAGAGTTGAAGATGAGCAAGCGCCATCGCGAGAATCGGCAACCGTGATTTGTACGGCGTATTTGTGCATTTCAGCTTCAACACCCAAAATTTCAGCGCACACTACTGTGTCTTGAACGAAATTTTTTGGCACACCGCCACCAATCATCAAAAGACCAGTTGTTCCGGCTTTGATTTTGATATCAGTTAATTCTCTGAAATCAGCAATTGAATCCATCGTCATGTGCTTTTTTGGATTTTTAACTTGGTGTAAAACCAAACCAAAACCGGCAGATGAATCGGTGAAAGCTGGGCAGAAAATTGGCACATTGTAGTCGTAAGCCAATTCGATTAGAGACTCTTTTTTCTTAGAGTTCTTTTTCAAATATTTTCCCATTTCCCAAATAAACTCGCGAGATGAGTAAGGGCGAGGCTCAAGAGTGTTAGCGATTTTGTAAATTACGTTGTCGCAATTTTGCAAATCTTTCTCGTCGATGTAAGTGTCGTAAATTCTGTCGATGTAATTTTTGCGAAGAAATTGGTCATCAATGAAAGGCGTGCCTTGATAATGTTTGAAACCAAGAGCTTCAAAGAAATCCATATCAACGATTGAAGCGCCAGTTGCCACGATCGCATCAACCATGCCATATTTCACCATGTCGGCATAAACTTTCATGCAGCCACCAGCAGAAGTTGAACCAGCCAAAGTTAAGATCACTGAGCAATCTTTATCTTTTTGCATCATGTTAAAAATCTCGGTAGCGCGAGCCAAATCGCGAGATGTGAATGACATGTGATCCATCTGATCAATGATCGGGCGCGCATCGAATGAAGTGATGTCGATATGCTTAACTGGGCGCTTTAGAAGCTCTTTTTTAGTAACCATTTTTTTTGAAAATTTTGGTTGAAAGAAATTGTTATACAGCTGCTGTCGCTAGCTCTTCTTGCTCTTCATTGTCACGATACATTGAAACCATCGGCTCATCACAAACTTCAATCTGAAGATTTTTATTAAAACCGTTAAACTCGGTTCTGATACTGCGAGAGTAGGCGCCAAGTTGACCGATTTCGATGTAATCGCCTTCGGCAATATTTTCCGGCAAGTAGAACGGACCCTTCATTGAATCAAGTGAATCGCAGGTTGGGCCGTAAAATCCGAAAGGAATATCTTTGGTTGAAAGCGCTTCTTTATTGTTAATGCGCATCGCTTTTGACGGATAGATGAAACCAGGAAAACCAGCGTCAAATAAGCCACCGTAAGTGCCATCATTCAAATAAAGCATGTTCTTTTTGCGAGCTTCAACACGCACCAAAAGTGAGCCAGATTCTGCAACTAAAGCGCGACCTGGTTCGCACCAGATGCGACAATTTTTGTCGAGACCCATGTGATTAATCGCATCAAAAATCTCGTCAAAATAAGCACTCAAATTCGGCGGAGTCATACCCGGATAAGATGATGGAAAGCCACCACCAATATCGATAACATCAAGCTTAACTTTTGCCTGCTCAAGAATTTCTTTAGTGATGTTAAGCGCGTTACGATATTCAGTCGGCTCCATACATTGAGAACCAACGTGAAAGCAGATGCCAAGTCTTTTAGCAGAAGCTCTAACTTTGCGCAAAAGTGAAACTGATTCAGAAGGAAGAATACCAAATTTGCCAGACAAATCAATTGCCGCATGTGAGTTTGGAATTGCCAAACGCAAGTGCAAACCAAGATCTTTGGCGCCTTTGGTTACTTCAATAATTTTTTGCAATTCGTCGAATGAATCGAGCGAGAAATCGCGAATGCCGTGATTAAAATAAGCATCAAAAATTGCTTCACGTGATTTTACCGGATGCATGAAATACATGTTCGCAGCGTCACCAAAAAGCTCGTTGATTAATTTTACTTCAGCCATTGACGCAACGTCAAAATTTTTCACGCCCGCGTCAAACAAGTGTTTAAGCACTGCTGAATCGGGATTACTTTTTACTGAGTAAAGAATGTCACTAGCGAATTTTGGTGTTTGAAAATTTTCTAAGAAAAATTTTGCTGCACGCTTGATCGAGTTTGGACGGATAAAATAAACCGGAATTGATGGCTTTAATTCAACAACTTGACTTTCAACTGTAGAGAATTTTTTGGCTGATCTTTGGGGAGATTGCTTTGATCCCTTGGCGGAATTTTGTGTGTTAAACAGATAATGAACTTTGGGGTTTTTCGCCCCATCATATTCGAGTTCTTTTCCCATTTCTTTGTCGGGGTTAAAATTAAGTAAAAGAAGAAAAAAGACTTAATTTTTGTTCAAATTTCAACATGGTGCGCAACCTTGATATTACTGGCTTGGCACCACTATTTTTGAACGCAATTTTTTTTGAAGAGGGCGCAAAGTAGGAACTGATTTTTATTTGTAAATAAATAATCCAATAAAACTTTCTGCTAGAGAAGGAGAAGATTTTTCGCCGATACTCAGCGCACAAAAAGATTCTGCTTTTTGTGCGCTTAATTGAAAAATTCTGAATAAACTCGTCCTAAATTTTAGTAAGCAATAATTACAATACCCGAACCGCCAGAAGCATTACTTCCACCACCGCCACCAGTGTTTGGTGTTCCAACTGTTCCAACTCCAGATCCTCCATTAACAGCACCAGCACCTCCCCCACCAATTCCGCCACTTCCAGCAGAATAATTAACAATTGTTACCATGCCATAATTAGGACCCACAGTTTGCGAACCATCTCTATACGCACGACTTCCGCCGCCGCCTCCACCATAATAATTAGAAGATATACTAATTATTTGCTTTCCAGCGCCTCCATTAGCACCAGCAACAGTGGTAGCATTGCTTCCTGCAGCACCCGCACCACCACCGCCAGCGCCGCCGCAACGACTATTGTTTGAGTTAACTGTGCATGCAGCTGGAATCGATCCTCCAGAATTTCCATAATAATTAGTGGCATTGGTTTGAGCCGTTTGGGTGCTACTTCCAGGAGCTGCAAGAGTGGTATTATTATTTGCACCACCACCTCCAGATCCACCACTAAGAGCATTAGTTGGATTTTTTGTGCCATTACATGATGGCTGCGGATATCCATATCCCGTGCCACCACCGCCGCCGCCAATAGCTGTAATGGTACCAAATGTAGAATTTTGTCCCGAACGACCCACACAAACACTCGCAGCGTTGGCAACTGTCGCACTAATACCTCCGGCACCGATAACAGGATTGTAAGTAGTGTTGGCAACTATTGGATAAGCGCTAGCATAAACCACGCCACCACCACCACCGCCGCCAGCTGACGGTTCGTTCGAAGAAGATCCTCCAGCGCCACCGCCACCAACAACCAAAACTTCAACATTTTTAGCAGTTGGGCAACTAAATGTTCCGCTAGTCAAAAACGTAAACACTGTTTTGCCATTGTAACTAGAGGGAGTTACGCTTGCAGTACAAGGAAGAGAGCAACTATTTGCCGTGATATTTGCAACAGATCCGCTGGTGCAAGTGTAGGTGATTCCACCAGTATAAGTACCCGAATTGCAGGCCTGAAATGTTGCACCACTTGAAACGGTGGTGCCATCAGTTATGCCCAGAGTTCCATTTGGAAGCGTGCAATTTTGCTGACAAACTCCGCCAACCAAACTGTAACCAGACTCACAACCGCACGCCGCTGTTCCTAAAGAAAAAACACCACCACTGCAACTGTAAGCTCCTGTACTTGTTCCGGTAAAGTGATTAGCTGTGTCATTACAAGATAGAGATGTGGTGCCTGGATTCACATTTGTGACAAGGGTTCCGACCATTCCAGTAACTGCACATTGTTGCACACAAGTATTAGAAATTATTGCGGCTGTCCCTCCCGCAGCAGAGCAGGTGTAGGTGTAGCTTCCGCTATATCCCGAAGCGCTGCAGCTTTGCGAAACTGGAGAATAAGGAACTAAAGTTCCGGCATTGACTCCCGTCGCTGCAGGCGTGGTGCATTTTCTTACGCAAACCCCACCCACCAAATCGTAATTTGACAAACAGGCAGTACAATTTTGAGCGATGTCAAACCCCGCCAATGCGCAAGAATTACAAGTTGCTCCACTGTAATCAGAGTTGCAGCTACAAGTTGGAGTTGGGGTTAATGATCCATTGCTGCAAGTGTAATTAACTGTATTTCCGCTATATCCAGCAACATCGCACGTAACTGAGCCAGATGATCCATGAGCAATTGCAGTGGTTTGAGTTGTAGAGCCCGTGACACTTTGAGCTGAACATCCCGCAGCAGGAGTGCAGGGAGTGGTTATCGTCACAGGAGCACCATTGGTACAGGCGGAGTAAATTACACTACCAGTATAATTTGCGGTTTGATCACAAGTTCTGCTGGTACTGCCCGCGCTTACCGAAGTGGCCGTAAGCCCTGCAGCACTAATTGGGCAATCAGCAGAAGAAAGATCACAACCTTTGTCAGTTACTTGATAATTACTTGATCCCGCACTGTTAACACAACTTGGGGCAACATTACGATTATCGCTTCTGGTCCATTTTTTGCTCATGTACCCTTCAACTGATTTCAATTCTTCAGAGCTAAGAGCTGTAAGATTTGACCGCGTTGTTTACACGATTAACCATAGTTTTACCCAAAACTCAATTAACCATGTAACCAATTCCTCTCATGAAAATTCACAAAAGAACGCTCTTAACTCTAACCGATCGGGAAGAGCTTTGGAAATTGTACTGTGCTCGGAAGCATACTCAGCAAGAGTTAGCTGAGATATTTCGAGTTTCACGTCAAACAATTTCCAAAATTCTTCAGCGATGTCGAGGGAGAGAATTTGTGCCTCGAAGTAGTGGTAACAAGCGATTCAGAAGTTTACAATATGGACTCAAACGACTCAAGAAAGTTGAATTTGAGATTGAGCGGAAGAAAAAATTAGAGGCCAAGAGATACAATAAATCCTATCCAGGAGAGCTTGTGCACTTTGACACCAAAAGGCTTCCGCTCATCAAAGGAGAAAATAAATTCTCTGCTCGAGAATATTTATTCGTCGCCATTGATGATTTTTCTCGAGAACTTTACGCCGCAATTCTTCCCGATAAAACTCAATTCTCTGCTGCAAATTTCTTGCATCAAGTTGTTGATGAATGTCCTTACACCATTGAATGCGCTTACTCTGACAATGGCACGGAATACAAAGGAACGAGTAATCACGCCCTTGTTTCTTTTTTACGCGATCACAAAATAGGACAAAAATTCACTAAGGTAAAACGTCCGCAAACCAATGGTAAAGCGGAGAGAGTCATTCGAACCTTGCTGGAAATGTGGCACCAAAAAACTGAGTTCACTTCACGAGAACACAGGAATTTGGAGCTAATTAGATTTATTAATTTCTACAACACCGTCAAGCCTCACAAGGGAATTGACGGCAGAACACCTTACGAAAAATTGCTGGAATATTTTGACAAAAACTCCAAAAACACCACCACGCAAACCTTGTGTGATAGCTAAAAAATGTAAACAACGCGTCGATTTCTTACAGAGCTTTAGTAAAAATAGCAATTTCACCAATTTCACCAGTGTAGCCCTTACCAAGACCAATATTCGTCAACCCAGACAATTGTGCTGTCTTAGTTGCATCTTCTGCAGCCAAACTACCATTGATGTAAGTTTTACTTCCTTCAACCGAACTTTGTGTAAAAGTAAAAAGGCGAGGCTTGTCTTTTGAATCGCTGTATCCGCTAACCTTCGAATCGCGATTGTAAGAAACCCCTCCCTGCGAGTGCACAACGGTATTATCATCTAAATATCCCAAGTTTAACTTGTCGTCATCAGCGTTGCTGCCGTCAATTGATTTTAAAAAATAATTAGCTCCAGCAGTCTTTCTTTTTTCAAGAATAATAATTGTGTAGTCAGTTTTATTAAGAAAACTGGCATTGAATTGTAGATAGCCCGCAGAGCCGCTCTTGCCGAATTCTACAGCATGCACGCGATTGATTGTATTTGCATAAGTTGGACCACCGCCTACTGCAACCACGTTCACTTTTGGATTTCCTGAATTTTGCTGATCTTTCCATAAACTAACCGTAGCGCCATCCTCTTCTTCCGAGGGATTGAAACCGTTATCCAAACTAGTCTCAAGCCATAGAGCGGTTTCCTTGATACTGTTAATAGGAGAAGAGGTCGCGAGAGTTTTCGCCGCAGCAAGACGAAATTTACTGACCATTTTGTCTGCGGCAATAATTCCCGAAATAAAGATACCGATGATTACAATAACAACTGCAACCTCATAGAGCGAAAATGCACGACGAGAATGAGGCTTTCTATTTATGTCTTTATTTGTCACGTAACGAGGAATTTTGTTAGAGTAGAGTTTCTTGAGAAGGATTTTAGCAGCGCCAAGGAACTTTTGCGCAAAGAATTAATCAAGAAAAATGTTTTGAGAGTTTTGGAATTTCTCAAGTCGAAAATAGTCGTTATTTTCATCCCAAAATCAGCAATTCTGCAACGCAGAAAATTTATCCCAGCGCAACCTAGTTATTTAGAAATTTCAAAATTGCCTGCCTTACCGCAACGCCGGCCTCGACTTGCTCTAGAATCAAACTGAACTTTTCATCATCGGCAAGCGCCGAAGAAATTTCGACATCACGATTTATCGGACCAGGATGCAACACCAAAACATCGGGCTTGGCGACTTTTAACTTTTCGTGGGTTAAGCCAAAAAGTTTAAAATATTCCGACAGGCTCGGAATGTAGCAGCCGAGCATTCGCTCTTGCTGAATGCGCAACATCATCACCACATCAACGCCGGCAATTCCTTCAGCGAGTGACTCAAAAACTTCAACACCCCATTTTTCTTTAAGCCAATTGCGATAGTCACAAGTGATTAAAGTTGGTGGCGTAATTACGCGAATTTCACAGCCGAATTTTTTTAACAACTTGATGTTGGAGCGCGCCACTCTTGAGTGCAAAACGTCGCCACAAATTGCGATTTTTAAATTTTGTAAAGTTTTTTTGTGCTGCAAAATTACGAAAGAGTCGAGTAAAGCTTGGCTTGGATGCTCGTTAGTTCCATCTCCAGCATTAATCAAAGAAGCGGAGATGTATTTTTTTAACACATCGCAAATACCGCTGCCATTATGACGAATCGCAACAAAGTCTGGATTCATCGCATTGATAGTTTTTGCGGTATCGATGATTGATTCACCTTTTTTGAGGGAGGAAAGCGAGATATCGATATTTACCACTTTTGCGCCCATGCGTTTAGCGGCGATTTCAAATGAAGTTCTGGTACGGGTGGAATTTTCGAAGAAAAAATTGACGAGGAGTTTTCCGTCCAAGTCTTGGCCGTGATTAGGATTTTTTCTAAAAAACTTTTCTGCTGATTTATGAATATCATTAACATCTTGAAGTGAGAGCCTGTCTATGCTGATGAGATCCTTCATTATGACGCTTTGATTAGATGTTTAAAAATTTCTTCGAGATCGGGTTGTTTGGTTGAGATATCTTTGATCTGAATTTTATTATCAGAAATCGTGTGAAGAATTTTTGCCACTGCAATTTTTTCCGGATCGTAAGTGATGGAAATTTTATCTTTAGCCAAAAGTTTGGTTTGCAGATTTGGAAATAACTCCAGCGTTTGCGCCGTGATTTCGTCAACGCAGCTGATGATTAATTCTTTGCTGGAAAGGACATTCATCAAATTCTCTTTACGATCACAGGCAATCACTTGGCCGTGATTAATGATGGCGATTTCGTCGCATAATTCTTCAGCTTCTTCGAGATAATGCGTGGTTAGCAAAATTGTCGTGCCCGATTGATTTAATTTTTTTACGTAATTCCAAAGTTGGTTGCGCAAATCAACGTCAACGCCCGCGGTTGGTTCATCTAAAACTAAAATTTCTGGATTATGCACCAAAGCTTTTGCTACCAAAAGACGGCGACGCATTCCGCCAGAAAGGCTGCGCGGCGTTGCGAGTGCTTTATCTTTTAGGCCCAACGCTTCAATAATTTCGTCAGTGCGACGCTCAGATTTTTTAATGCCGTAATAGCCGGCGTAAATTTCTAAAGTTTCGCGAACGTTGAAAAACGGGTCGATGACAAGTTCTTGCGGCACTATGCCGATTTTAAATTTTGCTGCTTGCTGATCTTTGTCAATGTCGATGCCACCGATTTTTACCACGCCGGAAGTTTTATTAACCAAACCTGCGAGAATATTAATGATGGTTGATTTACCCGCGCCGTTTGGCCCCAAAAGGCCAAAGAATGAGCCTTTTTTAATCTGCAAATTAATCGATTGCAGCGCGGTTTTTTCAGCGGATCTTTTTGATTTTTTGTAGGTTTTTCCGAGATTGGAAATTTCGATTGCGAAATCTGTCACTAGATAATTCCTTTTTCTTTAAGCATTTCTTGCAGCTCGCCAGATTGGATCATTTCTTTTACGATGTCGCATCCACCAACAAATTCACCTTTGATGTAAAGCTGTGGAATAGTTGGCCAATCAGAAAATTCCTTAATGCCTTGTCTAACTTCCGCGTCACGCAAAACATCAATATCGGCAAATTTTACACCGAGAGTTTTTAAGCTGTGAGCTACCGCTGCAGAAAAACCACATTGTGGAAAATCTTTAGTGCCTTTCATGTAAAGCACTACGTCGTTGGTAGAAATTGTTTCTTGAATTTTTTCGAAAATATCAGTCATGGGATTTTTATTTTAATTAGGCTGAAGTCTTGAGTTGCATGGCGTGAAGCACATCGCCGAGAATTTCTTTTAGAGCGTTGTTCACCATTTTATGTTGCTCAACTCTTGTTTTGCCAGCAAAAATTTTGTCAGTGATTTTAACGCTGTAATGATTGTCATCAGCAACTAAAGCGACAACTTCAATTTGTGCTTCAGGGAAATTTTCACGTAAAAGTTTTTCTAAATCTTTTTGAGCGATTGGCATTTTGTTTTGGATTAAGATTTTATAGGTCCCTGAGCAAAGCGTAGCGTCGTCGAAGGGCCTGGAACTCGGTGTTCTACCC
>CAIUFU010000117.1 GCA_903898475.1 uncultured Alphaproteobacteria bacterium
GTGCTGAACTCAAGAGATCTCTCACTTCGTTCGAGATGACAGATTTTTGTTATCTAAAATTTTTCTACTCTTCTTGACAAAACCACTTCTCCACCTAACTTCCCGCGCCTCGCCCTTCGACTATTCGAATTTGTTTTGAAGGGCTTTTTTATGGCAGGCGTAGCTCAGTTGGTTAGAGCGCTAGGTTGTGGTTCTAGAGGTCGCGGGTTCGATCCCCGTCGCTTGCCCCATTTAATTTTTCTTAGGTCGCGTGCGACCTTAGAAAAATTTACCAGCCGTAGCCCTTCAGGGCAAAGGCTGGTTGCTCATATCTCACTTCTGCTTGGAAATCCAACCAAACAATTCAAACACTTAATGGATATTCTCTTTTTTGCCGCGGTCGCGTTTTTTATTTTTTTGAAGCTGAACAAACAGCTCGGCAAAGTCGATGAAGATGAGAGAAAACAAATCGAAGCAAAAGTAGCTCAAAGAAAAGAAGAAATCGCTGCCATTCAAGGCCAAATCATTCAAAAAATTACCGAAATATCCGCTGAGCAAACTCAGGCAGAAGAGAAAATTCTTGCCCCCCTCGATGTCGCAACCAGAGAAAATCTTTCTAACATTTTAAGCCGCTGCAATTTATCCGCTGAGTTTTTTGTAAATGGTGCCAAGTCAGCTTTTGAGATGATTCTTAAGGCTTTTTCGACAGCTGACATTGAAACTTTAAAAACGCTGCTTTCTGAAAATATTTACAAAGGTTTTGAAGGCGCGATTAACGCCAGAAGATCGCAAGAGCAAACTCTGGTTACCAATCTAATTTCAATTGAAAAAACTGAGATTCTGTCGGCGGCGCTTGTGGGCGACATGGCGTCAGTTGTGATCAAATTTACCTCGAAGCAAATCAATTATATCTCAGATAAAAATGACCAAATAGTTGAAGGTAAAAAAGATGAAATTAGTGAGTTAAGTGACGTCTGGACTTTTAGAAAAGATGTCACGTCACTAAATCCAAATTGGCTCGTTTCTAATACCGCGCACTAAAGGTCTTTTGCTCGGTTTTTAATTGTCACCCCGTCGAATGACGGGGTCCAGCGCAAGACGGTTTCTGTGGCGAAATGGATCCGTCATTCGACGGGGTGACAATGGAGATTGGCGCAAGAGAGAGCCTTATTTAAAAGAAAAAATTACCAATAATTTTATGACAAATTCATTTACGCCAAAATCTTCTCTCAAAGTTGCTAATAAAAATTACACGATTTTTTCACTGCAAGATGCGGCGAGAAAAGTCGGTCGCGACATTTCAAAATTGCCCTTCAGCTTAAAAGTTTTGCTCGAAAATTTGGTTAGAAATTTCGACGGCGATGTGGTTAAAGAAGAGCATATTTCAGCAATTATTGACTCAGTAAAAAACCCTGAAAAAAGAATCGAAATCGCTTTTTCTCCGGCGCGCGTTTTGATGCAAGATTTCACCGGAGTTCCTGCGGTTGTTGACTTGGCAACTATGCGTGACGCAGTTGCGAAAATGGGTAAAGACCCGAAAAAAATTAACCCATTAGTTCCAGTTGATTTGGTAATTGACCATTCGGTGCAAGTTGATTTTGCGGGGGACAAAAGCTCCCTGCAAAAAAACGTCGATCTAGAATTTGAACGCAATTTTGAGCGCTACGAATTTTTAAAATGGGCGCAAAGTTCATTCGATAATTTTCGCGCTGTGCCACCAGGAACCGGCATTTGCCACCAAGTAAATTTAGAAAATTTGGCACGTGTAGTTTGGAGCCGCGAAACTAACGGCGAGCTTTTTGCTTATCCCGACACAGTTGTTGGCACCGACAGTCACACTACAATGATTAACGGACTTTCAGTTTTAGGCTGGGGCGTTGGTGGAATTGAAGCGGAAGCGGCAATGTTGGGCCAGCCAATCTCAATGCTAATTCCAGAAGTAATCGGATTTAAATTAAGCGGCAAATTGAAAGAAGGAATTACCGCAACTGACTTGGTTTTGACCGTGACGCAAATTTTGCGTAAAAAAGGTGTGGTTGGAAAATTTGTTGAATTTTTTGGGCCAGCACTTTCTTCACTTTCTTTGGCCGATCGCGCCACAATCGCCAACATGGCGCCAGAATATGGTGCGACTTGTGGGATTTTTCCAATCGACCAAATCACTTTAGATTATTTGAACTTAACGGCGCGTGATTCAGAAACGATTGCACTAGTTGAAGCTTACGCCAAAGCGCAAGGAATGTTTGCGCAAAATCACGACGTTGAGCCAGAATTTGGTGACGTGATTGAGTTAGATATTTCAACAATTGAGCCAAGTTTGGCAGGGCCAAAAAGACCACAAGATCGCGTGGTACTTGCAGGTATTGCAGAATCTTTTGCGGCTCTACAAAAAGAATTAGCCAGCACCAATGAAAGCAAAATTTTAATTCCAGAATTAAATACAGATTTAAGTGAAGGCGACGTGGTGATTGCGGCGATTACTTCTTGCACTAACACTTCAAATCCATCGGTTTTGATTGCGGCGGGATTGCTTGCCAAAAAAGCGGTTGAAAAAGGTTTGAAGGTTAAGGGTCATGTTAAAACTTCTTTGGCCCCTGGTTCGCAAGTGGTGAGCGAATATTTGGCAAATTCTGGTTTGCAAAAATATCTCGACCAACTTGGCTTCAACATTGTGGGATACGGCTGCACTACTTGCATCGGAAATTCAGGGCCATTGCATCCGCAAATCGAAGAAGTGATTAAGTCGAAAAATATGGTTGTGGGTTCAGTAATTTCTGGAAACCGCAATTTTGAAGGTCGGGTTCATCCTTTGGTGAAAGCTAATTATTTGGCTTCTCCGCCACTTGTTGTGGCCTACGCGCTTACCGGAACTTTGAAAACTAATTTAACTACTGACGCGATTGGTGTTGGTTTTGATGGTCAAAAAGTTTTCTTGAAAGACTTGTGGCCAAGCAAGGCGGAAATTGACGCAGCGACTAATGCTTTTGTGACTCGCGAAATTTTTGCTAAAAAATATGCCGATTTATTTGCTGGAGATGAGGCTTGGAAAAAAATCCAAGTAAGCAAATCTGACACTTACAGTTGGAATCAAGACAGTACATACATTCGACTACCAAACTTTTTTGACGATCTAAATCGCGACAATGCGGTGGCAATTAAAGAGGCAAAAATTTTAGCGATTTTTGCTGATTCAATTACGACTGACCACATTTCTCCTGCCGGCAATATCTCGGCAACGTCTCCAGCGGCAGCTTATTTAGCGCAAAAAGGCGTCGCTAAAGCTGACTTCAACTCTTATGGCGCCAGACGCGGTAACCACGAAGTAATGATGCGCGGAACTTTCGCTAATATCAGAATCAAAAACGAAATTTTGGGTGGCGTTAAAGAGGGTGGTTTCGCCAAAATTTTTGAAAAAAACGAAGTGGTTTCAATTTATGATGCCGCGATGTTTCACAAAGAAAAAAATACCCCGCTGGTAATTTTTGCTGGCAAGGAATATGGCACCGGATCTTCTCGCGATTGGGCTGCCAAAGGAACATTCTTGCTCGGAGTTAAGGCTGTAATTGCAGAAAGCTTTGAGAGAATCCATCGTTCAAATTTGATTGGCATGGGCGTTTTGCCTTTGATTTTCAAATCAGGCGAAAGTCGCAAAACTCTTGGATTAGTTGGGGATGAAGTGATTGATATTCTAGGCATCACCCCTAGCATCAAACCAAGACAAGACATTAAGTGCTTAGTAACAAAAGCAGATGGCTCTAAACAGGAAATTACTTTAATCTGCGGTATTGATACTAGTAACGAAGTGGAATATTTCAAACTTGGCGGGATTCTCCAATACGTCATGGGTCAAATTTCTTAACCTTAATTTTATAAAATATATGCAAATCAGAGTAATCGGTGCAGGCATGGATGTAGGTCAAGCCTTGACGCAATTTGTTGAAGAGCATTTAGAAAAAGCAGTAACTAAATATTTTGACACGGCAGTTCACGCCGAAGTGCATTTTTCTAAAAATGCACACGGTCACATGTTTAAAGCTGTGATCACGGTGAATGAAGGCATGAAAGGCGGCATCGCGGTTAAAAGTGACGCTGAGGCCGGAGACGTTTACGCTTGTTTCGTTGAGGCTTGCGAAAAAGCGACCAAACAAATGCGTCGCTACAAAAGAAGAATTAAAAATTATCGCAGAACTGGTGGCGGTTTAAAATCAATTGAACCAAACTACAAAGCGTTGGATGCGATGAAATATATTCTTCCGCCAGTTGCCTACGATGTTTTTGAAGAAATGGAGCATGAAGAAACCGATCAATTAGATCAGTCGCTAAATGTGATTACCGAAAAAACTACTAACATCGAAGAGCTAACAGTTGAAGAAGCGATCATGAAAATGGACTTAGCGGATCTTCCGGCTCTAGTTTTCATCAATAAAAATAACAAAAGAATAAACGTGGTTTATCACAGAAGAGATGGCAACATTTCTTGGATCGATCCACAGGTTTAGACAAATAAATATCAATTTAAAGCGCGCAGTAAAAAGGGGGTAAAGTTGCAATGGATGTTACAGTTCACGGTCGTGGTAATTTAGAAATGGCGATTCGTGCTTTTAGAAAGAAAACCCAAAGAGAGGGTTTGGTCAAAGAAGCAAGAAGAAGAAAAGCTTTTGAAAAGCCTTCTGAGAAAGTTAAAAGAAGAGCAGAAGAAAGTATCGCTAGAAAGAAAAAAGCCCGCAGAGGCGAAAACGGCTAGTCCGTTTGGTTACAGGTAGGGGGAGCGAAATTGCTCCCCTATTTTTTTGGAAACTGTTTGTTACGTTAGTCATA
>CAIUFU010000118.1 GCA_903898475.1 uncultured Alphaproteobacteria bacterium
CCGATCTGTATTGGCACCGACATTGGCAAAACATTTTTGGTCGAAAATCTTTGTCGTATTTTACCAAATGCAATGGCGATCAAGCCAATCGCCAGCGGCTTTTGTGATGGTGATGAAAATAGCGACTCAGCAAAAATTTTAAGCGCTTTAGGTCAAAAAAATTCCCTCGAAAATATTAATGCAATTACGCCTTGGAGATTTTCTGAGGCGCTTTCGCCGCATTTTGCCGCTGAAATTTCGGGTGCTAAAATTGACTTCGCAGAAGTTACAAATTTCTGTCAGCAAAAAATTCTTGAGGCAAAAAACAGCGATCGATTTTTATTAATTGAAGCTGCGGGCGGCGTAATGACGCCAATTAACCATGAAAAAACTTTTTTAGATTTAGCTGCAGAATTAAAAATTCCGCTGCTTTTGGTTAGCGCCAATTATCTTGGCGCCATTAGCCACACGCTTTGCGCTGTTGAGGCATTAAAGGCGAGGGGAGTTAAGGTGGCAAAAATTATCGTCAATGAAACCCTGCCAACAAGTCAGCAATCAGAAATTTCACTGATTCCAACTCTGAAAAATTTTACCGCGCTTGAAGTTGTTTCGCTTAAAGATTTTTTGAGTTTGGCTGCAAAACTTTCTACAATTTAACTCATGACCAACCTTCAAAGCAGCGGCTCGGGCCTATTCATCTTGATTCCTCTGGTGCTTTATTTTGCTGGCCTTTTTTACCTCGGATTTTTGGGCTTTAAAAAAACCAAAACCTTTTCTGATTACGTTTTGGGAAGTCGCAAACTTGGCCCCCTAATTGGCGCCATGAATGTTGGTGCGTCCGACATGAGCAGCTGGCTTTTAATGGGCTTGCCCGGAGTTTTTTATCTTTACGGCCTCAATCAAATTTGGATGATTTTTGGTTTAATTTTGGGCTGCTACGCCAGCTGGAAAATCATTGCAGTGCGACTGCGTAAATACACCGAAATTGCCGGAGATTCGCTAACTCTTTCGTCATTCTTAGAAAATCGTTTTGCTGATAAAAGCGGCGTGCTTTCTGTCGTCACCTCGCTTGTAATCATTTTCTTTTTCACCATTTACATTGCGTCTGGATTTGTCGGCAGCGCCAAATTATTCGCCCAAGTTTTTGACATTTCTTACTTTCAATCTCTGGCAATTTCCTGCGTTTTAATAATTTCTTACGCGCTACTTGGCGGCTTTCTGGCAGTGAGTTGGGCTGATCTTTTTCAAGCAATGTTGATGCTTTGTGTGCTGCTATTTACTCCCATTTTTGCGGTGTATCTTTCGCCACTTTCGGCGGCTGATTTCTTGCAAAAAACTCGCGAGATTTCACCAACTCACTTAATGCCTTTTCACAATTTAAAATTCGCCGAAATGCTCGGATTTTTCGCTTGGGGTTTAGGCTATTTCGGGCAACCACACATCATCTCAAAATACATGGCAATCAAGGACGCACGGCAAATTCCTTTGGCTCGAAAAATTTGTATTTACTGGATGAGTCTTTCAATGTTTGGTGCGGCACTGGTTGGCCTGCTGGGCTTTGTTTATTTTTTAGAAAATCCGCTGAAAGAACCTGAAACAGTATTTATTGCAATGACGTCAGAAATTTTTCACCCGCTGGTAATTGGCATTTTAATCGCAGCAATTTTGGCGGCAATAATGAGCACGCTGAACTCGCAAATAATTATTTGCTGCGGCTCTTTGAGCAAAGATTTTTACCAAAGATTTTTTCGCAAGAAAGCCGGTGAAAAAGAAATGCTTTTAGTGACCAGAAGCGCTGTGGTTTTGGTGGCGCTCGTCGCACTTGCAATTGCGGCTGATGAAAATTCTAGCGTTTTGCAACTTGTGGCGCGCGCTTGGGCGGGACTCGGAGCTGCGATTGGCCCGGTAATTTTATTCGCACTTTTTTGGCAAAAAACCACCAAAAAAGCGGCGCTCGTTGGCGTGATTTCAGGAGGAATTGGCGCGATTATTTTTAGCAAATTGCCATTTTTTTCTTACGAAATTTTGCCGGCATTTTTGCTGTCGTCTCTACTAATTTTTGTGGTGAGCTTGCTTGACAAAAAACAAATTCCCGCATCCGCCGCGTCAGATTTTATTAGGCTAAAAAACGAGTAAATTTGAATTTTCTACAGCTGTAGAAAATTGGCTTTTGACCAGCAAAATCAAGGGTCTAATTTTTGATTTTGCCAGTTTTCGCTGTTTTTGTCGGGTTGATTTTTTCGAATGGTTTTTCGGCTGGTTTGCTGAATTCAACTTCCAAAATAATTTCCACTTTGTCGCTGACGCCCATTTTGGAGCCCGCAGCTGGAATACCAAAAGCAATGCCAAAATCAGAACGATTCAGCGAGCCTTTTGCTGAAAAGCCAATTCTGGCGCCACTAGGATCCATCGGGTGTCCGGCGTAGCCGCCGTTGAAAGTTGCGCTCAAAATCAAAGGTTTTTTCACGCCGTGCAAACTGATTTCGCCAATAATGTCGGCGCTGTTTTTGCCGGTGATTTTGATTTCATTAGAGACAAATTTAATTTGCGAAAAATGCGCCACATTAAGCCAGTTCTTGTCTTGGAGCATATTGTTGAAGTTGAGTTTCTTGGTGTTTGGAAAATCAGTTTCCAAAGAAGTTGGATCAACAGTGGCAACAACCTTTGATTTTGTTGGATGCGCCGGATCAAAATCTAAAGTGGCGTCAAAGCGTTTGAAACGCGCGGTGTAATTTGAAAAACCCAAATGATCGACACGAAAAATTAAACTGGCGTGAGTTTTGTCTAATTTGTAATTGCCTGCCGGAATGCCGTTAGAAGGGTGTTGCGACGAGCAGAAACTTAGTGCAAATAAAATACAAATAGCCGAGATTTTTTTCATTGGAGTTCCTTTGTTAAACATTTTTTGGCAGTGAAATTTTGCTGCTTTTTACCCCGCCTTTTTTTTACAAAACAAGCCTGATGCAACAGAAGTTATTACCAGCGATTTTTTTTGGTCACGGCTCTCCGATGAACGCGATTGAAAATAATCGCTACACTGCAGGTTGGATTTCGGCAGTAAAAAATATTGCCAAACCAAAAGCAATTTTAGTGATTTCGGCGCATTGGGAAACTTACGGCAGCAAGGTTACGAGCAATCAAAAACAAAAAACCATTCACGACTTTTACGGATTTCCACCAGCGCTTTTTAGTGTGAAATATGAACCAAAAGGCTCGCCAGAAGTTGCAAAACGCCTGCAAGAAATTGTGCCAGAAATTGAGCTTGATGAAACTTGGGGACTTGACCACGGCGCTTGGTCAGTTTTAGTTCACACTCATCCAGAGGCAGATGTGCCGGTGTTGCAGCTTAGCCTTGATAAAAATAAATCGCCGCAACAGCATTTTGAAATGGCAAAAAAATTACAAATTTTGCGCGGCGAAAATGTTTTAATAATTGGTAGCGGCAATATTGTTCATAATTTGCGTTTGCTTGATTGGAGCAATAAAAAAAGCTTTCTGTGGGCTGAAAAATTTAATGCCTCAATTAAAAAAGCGATTTTGGAAAATGATTTTGAAAGTGTAGTTGAGTTTGAAAAATTCGCAGGTGTCAGAGAATCAGTGCCAAGTTTGGAACATTTTTTGCCACTGCTTTACATTTTAGCTTTGCAAAAAGATGGTGAAAAAGCGGCGATCTTTAATGACGAAATTGAGCTGGGATCAATTGCAATGACGAGCGTTGTCATTGGCTAATTAAATAAAATTTAAAACTAAAAATATGTCACATTACAAACTAATTGAAGCAAAGGATTTGGGGCAACTTGATCTAAAAAATAGCACTATTCTTGATGTTAGAAGCATGATCGAACATGCCGAGAAGCGTTTAAAAATGCCGCACCAACATGCGCCAATTGATGAACTTGACCCGGAACTTTTTTTGCAGCAATGCGGTTTAGATAAAAATTCTCACATTTACATTTTGTGCGGAGGAGGTGGACGCGCGCGCCGAGCTGCTGATAAATTTTTTGAGTATCAAACTTGCGACAATATTTTTGTCATTGAAGGCGGAATTCGTGCTTGTGAAGTACTTGGAATAGAAGTTGAAGGCTACGCTTCTCCAACTTTTTGCGAATCAATAAAAGTGCCGATTTCCCTTGAAAGACAAGTGCGTATTGCGGCTGGTGCCATCACTTTTATTGGTGCTTTTTTTGCCCTAGTTTTTAGTTCAGCATTTGCCCTGATTCCACTTTTTGTTGGTGGTGGATTGATTTTTGCTGGTGTTACAAATTGGTGCGGAATGGCTATTTTATTAACTAAAGCTCCTTGGAATAAATTAAAAAAATAATGACCAAAAATCCTGACGTAAAAAGTTTTTTTGACAGCGCAACTTCAACTTGGACCTACATTGTTTGGTGTGAAGCAAGCGCTAATCGCAGCTGCGCTGTAATTGATTCGGTTTTGGATTACGACATTAGTTCGGGAAAAGTCTCAACTATTTCTGCTGACTTGGTTGTGAATTTTATTCGCGAAAAAAATCTAAAGTTAGAATGGATTTTAGAAACTCACATTCACGCCGATCACTTAACTGCGGCAAGTTACCTAAAAGAAAAATTAGGTGGCAAAACCGGTGTCACGAATCGCATTGTTGCGGTGCTCGCAACTTGGGAAAAAATTTTAAATAATGCCGCGGACACACCTTTGACTGGCGAGCAGTTTGACCATCTTTTTGCTGACAACGAAGAATTTAAAATTGGCGAACTCAGCGCTAAAATAATTGCAACACCTGGTCACACACCGGCTGATACTAGCTTTTTAATCGGTGAGACAATTTTTGCCGGAGACGCTATTTTTCTTCCAGACATTGGTAGTGGTCGCTGCGATTTTCCTGATGGCAGCGCTGAAGATTCTTTTAACTCGGTACAAAAACTTTTTGAATTTCCTGACTTTTACAAACTCTACATTGGTCACGATTACCCGCCAGTTGGTGTTCGCGAAGCTGAATGCGTTACAACGATCGGTGAGCAAAAATCCAAAAATATTCGCTTAAATAGCAGAGTTTCGAAAAAAGAATTTGTTGAGAAAAGAAGTAAAGACGATCTCGGTAAGCCAGTGCCAAAACTTTTATTTCCGTCTTTGCAGGTTAATTTGCGCGCGGGGAAATTTGGGCGCCAGGAAAATGGCGCAAGCTACATTAAGATTCCGGTGAGCTTTTAGTTTCATCTTCGCATGAAGAAGAGGGTGGCACTGAAGTTTTTTGGAACTTAAAAAAAATTTAAACCACCTAAGCCATTCACCTGTTGCTTTCAAACTTTCTCAAAATAACTTGCACGCCCATTCATTAGATCACCACTTTGAAACGCTGTAATTCCCCACTCTCTCAACTTTTAATCAATCAAATATGGCAAGTAATTTAACTATCATGGGCAACAAGGAAATTTTGTTGGTTGCTGAAAATATCGCGCACGAAAAAGGTATCGCGCTTCATGAAATCATTGAGGCCATGGAAGAAGGCCTTAAGCTTGCTGCGAAGAAAAAATATGGTAGCCATTTGGATATTGAATGCCGCATCGATAAAAAATCGGGGCAGATCAAATTGTTCAATAAATTGCAAGTTGTTGAAGGCGACACTGAAGATTTTGACGTGCGCACACAAATTTCTTTGAAGCACGCCAAACTTGAAGACAAAAACGCCGAACTTGGCGATTCAGTGGTGCAAGAATTACCACCAATCGATTTGAACCGTGTAGTTGCGCAAGTTGCTAGAAACGAGATCATCCGCAAAGTAAAAGAAGCTGAGAAAAATAAAGAGTACAACGAATTCAAAGACCGTTTGGGCGATATCGTCAGCGCTTCGGTGAAAAAAGTTGGTTTGAAAAATATCGTAATGGAAGTTGATGGTTTTGAAGCTGTAATTCACGAAAGTGGTTTGATTCCAAGAGAATCTTTCCGCGTTGGTGACCGCATGCGTTGCTACATTGAAGACGTGCGTAAAGAACCACACGGCGCGCAAATTTTCTTGTCGCGTACTCACCCACAATTTTTGGTTAAACTTTTCGAACAAGAAGTTCCTGAACTTTACGACGGCAATATCGAAGTTAAAGCAGTGGCTCGTGACGCTGGTTCTCGTGCTAAAATTGCCATCTGGTCACGTCGTGACGATATCGATATTATCGGTTCATTCATTGGTATTCGCGGAAGTCGCGTTCAATCAGTTAGTGCTGAATTGCGCGGTGAAAAAATCGACATCATGAAATGGTCACCAAATGTTGCTGAACTTGTAATCAGCGCTTTGACACCAGCAAAAGTTTCAAAAGTTGTGGTCGATGAAGAAAATGGTTTGATCGAAGTTGTAGTTGCTGAAGACCAGCTAAGCCTTGCAATTGGCCGTGGCGGACAAAATGTTAAACTCGCTTCAAAAATGGTCGGCTACAAAATCGACGTAATGACTGACGAGCAAGAATCAGCTAGAAGAACAACAGAATTCAACCAAGCTTCTAAATTATTCGTCGAAACTCTCGACGTTGAAGACATGATTGCTAACCTTCTTGCTTCTGAAGGTTTCTTGAGTGTTGAAGATCTAGCTCAAGCTGAAATTTCTGAGATTGGATCAATTGAAGGATTTGATGAAGAAATTGCGCAAGAAATTAAACGTCGCGCCGAAGAATATTTACAAAAAACTGCTTTCTAAAATAGTTCGCGACTAGTTCGCGAACTTTAAGCCACCAAAAATTCGACCCCTAATTCTTACCTCTTATTGCAATGACCGAACAAGATAACAAAGGCGCTACTCGCTTAAAACTAACATTGAAGCTGCCAACCGCAGGGGCTGCAAGTGTTGCGCCCAAAGCTGCTGAAAACAAAAAGGTGAGCGGCTCTTCAGTGCAAGTGACAATCAAAGGTCGCAAAAAAGAGGCGCGTCCAGAAGAAGCTAGATCAACCGATTTGAGCAACAGCGAATTCGCCGCCAGAGTCAAAGCGGTTTCAGAATCACACGTTGTTAATGAAGAAATTAAAACTCACGAAATTCTCAGCAAACTGGCAAAAGAAAATCGTAAAATCGCTGAGAAAAAATTAGAAGAAAAAGCAGTTGAAGTTGCGGTGGAAGTTGCAGTAGAAGCTCCCAAAGAAGAAGTTGTAGAAGAAGTGCCAGCACAGCCAACAAATTTAGTTAAAAAACCTGATCCAAGCTACAACTCAGATAATTTCGACGTTAGAAATAAAATCAAACAAAGTATTGCAGTTACCAATCGCGAGAAAGAAGAGCGCGAAAAACTTGTTGAACAAAGAAAAAAAGCAGAACTAGAGCGCCTTGAAAAAGAAAGAATCGAAAAAGAAAAAAGAGCGCCAAAAAAACCGGTTGCCACCTTTGCTAAAGCACCGGCAAAAACTTTCGAAGAAGATCTAAAAAAAGGTAAACCATCTTTCAAAGATAATCGCGGCAACACCAATTCTAGAAGAATGACCTACATCATCGACGGTAATTCCGATGATTCAGAGGGCGGCCGCAGAAGAAAAAAAGGCAAATTTAAACAGCAACAAGACGATCAAAAAGAATATAAAAAAATCACTCGTGAAGTTGATTTGCCTGAGCTTATCACCGTTTCTGAACTGGCTGATCGTATGTCAGAAAAAGCTGGCGACGTGGTGAAAAAACTTTTCACCATGGGTGTGGTTGTAACCAGCAATCAAGCGATTGATGCTGATACTGCAGAAATCATCATTGGTGAATTTGGTCACACTACCAAACGTGTTTCTCACTCTGACGTGGAAAATGTTTTGGATCACGTTGATGACAGCAATGCTGAAAAATTACATCGCGCTCCAATCGTAACCATCATGGGTCACGTAGATCACGGTAAAACTTCATTGCTTGATGCTTTGCGTGAAACTGACGTGGTTAAAGGCGAGCATGGCGGCATTACGCAACATATCGGCGCTTCACGTATTCAAACTAAAGAAGGCAAATTCATTACCTTTCTCGATACTCCGGGCCATGAAGCATTTTCTGAAATGCGTTCTAGGGGTGCCAACGTTACCGACATCGTGGTGCTTGTTGTAGCAGCGGATGACGGCGTTAAAGAGCAAACCATTGAAGCAATTAGCCATGCGAAAGCAGCGAAAGTTCCAATCATTGTTGCGGTGAATAAAATCGACAAACCAGGTGGCGATCCAACTCGTGTTAAAAACGAACTTCTTTCTCACGGCATCGTGTCAGAAGATTTGGGCGGCGACGTAATGTTTGTCAATGTTTCAGCAAAAAATAAAATTGGTCTCGACAAGCTTGAAGAAGCAATTTTGCTCCAAGCTGAAGTTCTAGATTTGGAAAGTGTTTACGAAGGCAAAGCCAGCGGTGTGGTTCTTGAGTCAAGAATTGATCCAGGCAAGGGTGTAGTTGCAACTCTTCTCGTGCAAAGAGGCACTTTGAACACTTCTGACCTAATTGTTGTGGGTACTGCTTTTGGTAAAGTTAGAAGAATGTCGGACGATTCTGGAAAAATTGTTAAAGCAGCAACTCCTTCAGTTCCGGTTGAAATTTTGGGTCTAGATAATGCCCCAAATGCTGGTGATAAATTCATGGAAGTTGATGAAGAAAGACAAGCTCGCGAAATTATTTCTTACCGTTCACGTAAAGAAAAAGAAGAAAAAGCTCTAAGAAATTCAGTGAAATCAATGAGTGATATTTTCAAACAGTCGGGCACCGACAAAATGAAATATCTCAACATCATTATTAAAGCCGACGTGCATGGCTCAGCTGAGGCAATTAACGGCAGCGTTGCTAAATTAAATAATGAAGAAGTTGGCGTTAAAGTTGTTCACATGGCAACAGGCGGCATTTCTGAAAGCGACATTAATTTGGCAGCAGCATCTGACGCAATTATCATTGGTTTTAATGTGCGTGCTAACGCATCTGCCAAAGAAATGGCGCGTCTAAAAAATGTCGATATTCGCTACTATTCAATCATCTACAACTTGACCGATGATTTGAAACTCTTGCTTTCGGGCATGATGGCACCAGTTCAAAGAGAAGATTATTTGGGCCAAGCCGAAATCAGACAAATTTTCAAAGTTTCTGGTTCTGGCAAAATCGCCGGAACTTACGTTACTGACGGCCTCATCAAAAGAAGCGCTCGAGTTAGATTACTTCGCGACAATGTGGTAATTCACGACGGCATTCTCAAAACCCTCAAACGCTTCAAAGACGATGTCAAAGAAGTTAAAAGCGGCTTTGAATGTGGCGTTGCTTTCGAGAACTACGAAGACATTAAAGAAAAAGATACTCTCGAATGTTACGAACTTTCTGAACAAAAAAGATCATTCTAATTATGACAAAATACTCACTGCCGTCTCGCATCATTCACTGGCTAATGGCGGTGATTATTTTATTCATTCTTGGTCTTGGTATTTACATGACTGAGTTTTTACCAAAAGACGCACCGAATCATTTAGAAATTTATTCTCTGCATAAATCTTTAGGCGCTATCGCCTTAATTTTGGTTTTTATCAGAATCCTCAATCGCTTTATCAAAAAAGCGCCAGCGCTTCCTCAAACTATTAAAAAATCTGAACAAATCCTCTCGCATCTTGGCCATTTCGGTCTTTATGTTTTGATGCTTTGTGTGCCTCTTTCGGGCTATTTAATGTCGAATTCTTTTGGTTTTCCGGTGCATTTATTTTCTCTAGAATTGCCAATGTTACTTGAGAGAAATTTCGAGTTAGGAAAAATTTTCGCTGAAGCTCATGAGCTTTGCGCTTACGCTTTGCTAGGGCTTGTTGCAGTTCACATCTTGGCTGTAATCAAACATCGTTTTTTCGACAAACCGGAAAATGATGTTTTGAAACGGATGCTTTAATTCGAGTTTCAGGCCCCTCGACGACGCTTCGCTTTGCTTAGGGACCTATTA
>CAIUFU010000119.1 GCA_903898475.1 uncultured Alphaproteobacteria bacterium
ATTTGGCTTTGGTTTT
This sequence comes from uncultured Alphaproteobacteria bacterium, assembly GCA_903898475.1. Taxonomy (GTDB): domain Bacteria; phylum Pseudomonadota; class Alphaproteobacteria; order Rickettsiales; family UBA1997; genus UBA2645. The sequence continues at coordinate 17 of CAIUFU010000119.1, forward strand.
GTTGAATGCGGAACAGTTACGCCACTTCCTCAAAAAGGAAATGAAACACCAAGAATTTTTCGCCTCGAAGAAGATGCCGCAATTATTAATCGCTTGGGATTTAACAATTTAGGTGCCGAAGTTTTTGCTCAAAATGTGGCCCAAATTTCAGCAAAAATGCGCACGCCTTTTGCCATTAATATCGGCAAGAACAAAGACACCGAGGACGCGCTTTTAGACTATCTGCCGCTGCTTGAAAAATTTTACGAAAGCGCGGCATACATCACAGTGAATATTTCATCGCCCAACACCAAAAATTTGCGTGATTTACAAAATGAAAATCATCTCGATTTATTTTTGAGCGAGATCATGAAAAAGAAAAATCAGCTGCAAATTTTGCACAAAAAAAACACACCGATTTTGCTAAAAGTTGCGCCAGATTTAACAGCCCTCGAACAAGAAAAAATCGCCGCCACCGTTTTAAAAAACCAAATTGACGGCATGATTATTAGCAACACCACAATTGCCCGCGATTTAGGCTTGCAAAGCTCTCATGCAAACGAAATCGGCGGCTTAAGCGGCGTGCCTCTTTTTGCTAAATCAAATGAAACGCTAAAAAATTTCTACCGCTTCACGGGCGGAAAAATTCCACTAATTGGCGTTGGCGGAATTGCCTCGGCAGATGATGCCTACGAAAAAATCCAATGCGGCGCAAGCTTAGTGCAAATCTATTCCGCCTTTATTTATCAAGGTTTTGGACTGGTTGAAAAAATTAAAAAAGAACTCAGCCAAAAAATTGCCGCCGATGGATTTAAAAATATCTCCCAAGCTGTTGGAACTAAAAATTGACAAAAAATTTACGAAAAATAGCTTTTTAAAAAACCCTGTTCCACCCCATCATCAATAACGATTAACCACATCTTTATGACAAAATCTTCGCCTCCAATCGCCACCTCCTTAAATTTTGAAAGCAAAAAAATCCGCCGCATTTTTCACCAAGATGAATGGTGGTTTTCAGTAATTGATGTTGTTGGAGCTTTAACTGAGAGCTCCATTCCCAAAAGATATTGGGCAGATTTGAAAAAAAATTTGTTGGAAAAAGAAGGATTTCAACCGTACGAAAAAATCGTACAGTTCAAAATGTTAGCTGAAGACAACAAACTCAGAGAAACCGACTGCGCCAACACCCAAACCATGCTGCGCATCATCCAATCAATTCCCTCGCCAAAAGCCGAGCCATTTAAAATGTGGCTAGCACAAGTTGGATTTGAGCGAATTCAAGAAATTGAAAACCCGGAACTTGCTCAAAAACGCACAAGAGAAATTTATAAAGCCAAAGGTTATCCAGATTCTTGGATCGAAAAAAGAATGCGCGGAATTCAAGTGCGCGAAGAGTTAACTGGCGAGTGGAAAAAGCGCGGCGTTAAAGAATCGAGCGAGTTTTCAATTCTGACCGCCGAAATCTCGAAAGCGACTTTTGGCCTTACACCCAATCAACACAAAGATTTTAAAGGTTTAAAACGAGAAAATCTGCGCGACCACATGAATGATTTGGAACTAATTTTTTCAATGCTTGGCGAAGCAGCAACTACTGAAATTGCTAGAAACACCGATGCTTGCGGCTTTGGTGAAAATAAAGTTTCGGCGCGAAAAGGCGGCACAATTGCAGGCAATGCGAGAAAAAATCTAGAAAAACAAACCGGCAAGAAAGTTGTAACCAAAGAGAATTTTGTTGGATTAATCAAAGATTAAAAACCGTGAAAATCATCGATCACATTGAAACCGAGAGATTAATTTTAAGATCTTGGCGCGAGGAAGATGCCGAAACTTTTGCCGCAATTAACCAAGATCCGCGAGTAATTGAATTTCTGCGCGGGCCTTTGAGTTTGAGCGATTGCCAAAATTTTATCGCAAACGCCAATTATCATTTTACCGAATATGGTTTTGGACTTTGGGTAGCAACGCTTAAAGAAAATGGTGAGATGATTGGTTTTGTTGGCTTAAATGTTCCTGATTTCGTAAGTCATTTTACACCTTGCGTTGAAATCGGTTGGCGCCTTTCCGCAAAACATTGGGGCAAAGGATATGCTTTTGAGGCCGCAAAATCAGTACTTGAAGTTGGGTTTAAGAATTTTGGCCTAAAAGAAATTGTCGCTTTCACCGTGCCAAAAAATCTGCGCTCAATTTCGGTGATGAAAAAGATCGGCATGAAACGCGATCTCGCCGGAGATTTTGCTCATCCAAAGTTGGCACCAGATCATCCGCTGTCGCAGCACATATTGTACCGCGTGCAAAATATAGAAATTTGACATTGAAAAGAACAGGCTTACGATGCGCGCAAATCCTGCCTCGACAAGACTTTTTAACACCTAAGAAAGCCTTTTATCCAAACTTAAAAAAACAAAAAACATGTCTACTCTAGTGAAATTCAGAGACCTTGGTCTGTCTGAAATGATGCTGAACTCTTTACGCAAAAAAGGCTTCGAAGAACCAACGCCAATTCAAGCAAAAACCATTCCTTTCCTTCTTGCCAATAAAAAAGATTTGATCGGCAAAGCTCAAACCGGAACCGGTAAAACTGCAGCTTTCGGGATTCCGATCATTGAAAATATCGTTCCTGATTCAAAAAAAGTTCAAGCAATTATCTTGGCTCCAACTCGCGAATTAGCGATTCAAGTTGCTGAAGAATTAAGCTCATTTGCTGAAGAACAAAAAACCAGAATCGTTGCCGTTTACGGTGGTCAACCAATTGAACGTCAAATCTCTCGTTTACAACGCGGTGTTGATATCGTTGTTGGAACACCGGGAAGAATTTTGGATCACTTAGAACGCAAAACTTTAGACATCTCAAAAGTGTCTTACATCGTTTTAGATGAAGCTGATGAAATGCTTAACATGGGTTTCATTGATGATATCGAAACCATTTTGAAAGCTGCTCCAAAAGAACGCAGAACCGTGTTATTTTCTGCAACAATGCCGGCTCACATCGAGCGCTTGGCAAAAAAATACATGAATGAATATGAAGTGATTGCAGCTGCTACCGACAATCTTTCAAAAGCCAATATTCAGCAAATTTATTTTGAAGTTCCTCAATCAGATAAATTCGAAGCGCTTTTTAGAATTATCGATGTTGAAGAAAGCTTCTACGGCTTAGTTTTTTGCCGCACCAAACTTGATGCTGATGAAATTTCTCACAAACTTTCAAATCGCGGCTGCAGAGCTGAAGCGATTCACGGCGATCTTTCACAAGGACAACGTGAAAAAGTTTTACAAAAATTCCGCGCTAAAAAATTGACTGTGCTGGTTGCAACTGACGTTGCGGCTCGTGGTATCGACATCGACAATTTGACTCACGTAATCAACTACGCGCTTCCTCAAGATCCTGAAAGCTACGTGCACAGAATTGGCCGTACCGGACGCGCTGGCAAAAAAGGTATCGCGATTACTTTGATCACGCCTTCTGAATATCGTAAGTTGGTTTCGATTCAAAAAATGTCGAACATGACGATCACCAAACAGAAAGTTCCGAATGTTTCTGATGTGGTTGAGAGCAAGAAGCAGCGCATTAAATCGTCGATTCTTGAAATCATTGCTGGTGGAAAATTCGAAGATCTTGGCGTTATTGCTGACGAAATTTTGAAAGAAACTTCTGATCCAAAAATCGCAATTTCTGCCTTGCTGAAATTGGCCTTCAAAGACGAGCTTAGCGAAAAGAGCTACAGCGAAATCAATGAATACAGCAAAAACAAAGACTACTATTCTGACGATCGCGGCATGAGCGGCCACAGACCAATTGGCGACCAACGCAGAGGTTATGTTGATCGTAAAGGAACTGCGCGTCTCTTCATCGCGAAAGGCCGTAACGACAATATGGATCCAAGAGGATTGGTTGAATTCATCCAACGCGAAACTGGCGTTGACCAACGTCACATTGACGATGTAAAAATGTTCGAAGATTTCTCTTTCTTCGCTGTGCCTTTTGAAGATGCAGAAAAAGTTTTACACTCTTTCCAAAAACAATCTGGCGGAAAAAGATCTTTGGTTACTAGAGCTAAAGAGAAAAAATAGGTTCGTACCCGCGAATAACCACCCCAACCCCTCCTTGAAAAGGAGGGGCTTTCCACCCCATCACCATATAAAAAAACCAAAAAAAAGCCGGTCCCCAAATAAGGAACCGGCTTTTTTTATTATTCTTGGCTTGCCATCCGTAGCTTTGAAAAAGCGAAGGATGGTGAGCACGGTTGGAATCGAACCAACGACCACCTAATTAAAAGTCAGGTGCTCTACCGACTGAGCTACGTGCTCATTTGTTGACGCAAAACTTTAAGAACTTTTCGCGCCACAAATAATTTGTTTGCATCTTCTTTTTGAAATCTCCCCTGAAACGAGGAGGGGCGCATTAAAAGCACCAATCTTAAAAATGCAACAAATTTGTAGAATTCTTGGAAAGCGCGATTTATCTAGCTCGGCAACAGATGGATGAAAAAAAATTTAACAAAATTTCCTTTTAAAAAAATGCTAAGCAAAGTTCTAACAATAATCCCCGTGCGCCTTGCTTCAACCCGCTTGCCGAACAAACCTTTGGCTGATATTTGCGGCAAAAGCATGATTCAAAGAGTTTACGAGCAAGCACTCACCGCAGATTTGGGTGATGTTTTAATTGCCTGCGACGGCGAAGAAATTGCCTTGGAGGCAAAAAAAATCGGCGCCAAATTTGTTATCACCGATCCCAATTTACCTTCAGGAACTGATCGCATTTACGCCGCTTACAAAAGTTTCGGCAAAGATTTTGACGTGATTGTAAACTTGCAAGGCGACTTACCAAATATTGATCCACAAGTAATTCGCGCCGCGGCTGACGCGGCTTTGGCACATGATTGTGATATTGCGATTGTTGCTTCAAAAATCAAAAATGAAGCGGAAATTTCTAATCCAAATGTGGTAAAAATCGCGATTTCCTTCAAAGAAAAGAATCTCGGAAAAGCACTTTATTTCTCGCGCTGCCCAATTCCATTTTCTAAAACTAACGAGGCAGATTTTTATCATCACATCGGAATTTACGCTTACAAAAAATCAGCTTTAGAAAAATTTGTAAACCTCGCGCCATCAACATTAGAGCAGCGTGAAAGTCTTGAACAATTGCGCGCTTTAGAAAATGACATGACGATTTTTGTGAAAGTAGTTGATGCTCATCCGCTTTCGGTTGATACCAAAGAAGATCTAGAAATCGTGACAAATTTGATTGCCGCGCAATGCAAATAATCAAAAAACCTCCCAGAAAAATCATCGGCTGGAAAGAGTGGTTTGGCCTTGATTGCCTAAGCCTACCAGCAATCAAAGGCAAGATCGATACTGGCGCCAAAACTTCATCTCTGCACGCTTTCAACATTGAAAGTTTTTACATCGAAAATGTCGAATATGTGAAGTTTGACATCCATCCTTTGCAAAAAAACAAACAGCTCTCACGCACTTGTGTGGCGCGGGTTATCGACCGCAGAATGGTGTCTGATTCGAGCGGAAAAAAAGAAAAAAGATTCGTCATTAAATCTGATTTACGCATCGGCGAAACTAAAATCAGAATCGAGCTAACCCTTGCCAATCGTGACACCATGGCTTTTCGCATGTTGCTTGGTCGCGAGGCAATTAAACTGGCAAAAGTGTTAGTTGATCCATCTAAATCTTTTCGCCAAGGCAAGCATAAAAAAGCTGAGATTCTCAAACTTTATCAATCAACCAAACCCTGTTTAGATTTACGCAAAATATGAAAATAATCTTACTCGCATCAAATCCAAATCTCTATTCTAACCAACGCCTGCTTGAAGCGGCAAAAAATCGCGGCCACGAGGCTGAATTTGTAAATGTTGGCGAATGTTACATAAAAGTGGCACCAAATGCCTGCGAAATTTTTCACGATGAAAATAAAAAATTGGAAAATGTTGATTACGTCATTCCGCGCCTCAAACCCTCAATGACATTTTACGGCTCAGCAATTACGCGCCAATTTGAAGTGATGGGAATCAGCTGTTTCAACGGCTCAGACGCGATCACAAAATCACGCGACAAATTGCACACTTTGCAAATCCTTTCACAACACGGGCTTAACGTGCCAATCACAAGTTTTGCCAATTCTTCTTACGACACTAAAGATTTGATTAATCTAGTTGGCAGCGCACCACTCGTGGTGAAATTGCTTGAAGGCACCAAAGGTGTTGGCGTGGTTTTAGCCGAAACCAACAAAGCCGCCGAAAGCGTAATCAACGCCTTTCGCAGCTTGAAAGCTGACATTCTTGTTCAGCATTACATCAAAGAATCAAAGGGCCAAGACATCAGATGTTTTGTCATTGGCGACCAAGTTGTGGCCTCAATTGAACGCATTGCCCAAGAAGGCGAATTCCGCGCCAACATTCATTTGGGCGCAACAGCGCGCGCAATTGATGTCACTGACGAAGAGCGCGATTTGGCGATTAAAGCGACAAAAATTATCGGCCTAGAAGTTGCCGGCGTTGACATGGTGCGCTCAAATTCAGGACCCAAAATTCTTGAAGTAAATTCTTCTCCAGGACTTGAAGGAATTGAGGGTGCTACAGGAATTGACGTAGCCGCAAAAATGATTGAGTTTTTGGAGAGAAATAAATCTTAATAAATTTTTTGTACAAATTTTATGAAAAAATCAAAAAGACATTTTAAGGCTTTCACTCTAATTGAAGTCTCAATAGTCATTCTAATCGTTGGCATTATGCTTGCCGGAACCTTCATCGGAACTCGAATAATTGCCAAATCACGTTTAGCTGCTGCAGAATCTCTAGCTCGCTCTTCTCCAGTTCCTGGAATCAAAGACAACATGCTTTGGCTAGAAACCAGCTTAAGTGCCAGTATTGATGGTTCGCAAGCAAGTGATGGCACGGCTGTAACTTCTTGGTACGATCAAAGTAGTAATGCTGCTAAACCTTTAGTAGTTGCGGTGGGCACTGGTCCAACTTATGCCAATACCATCAATCACGTTCATGCGATTAAGTTTGTTGGTAG
>CAIUFU010000120.1 GCA_903898475.1 uncultured Alphaproteobacteria bacterium
AGCGGTGGTTGGTCAGCTGTGTATTTGAGACCAATCCTATCAAGAACGCTGTTGAACATATCACGGTGATGATGCTCAAAAACGTTCTGGGTGCTGGTCGTCCACTTGTCGTTCAACCCCCTGCGCCAAATCACTAATGCCTTCTTCGCTTCGTGCTTGCTGAATCAATTCGCGATTTTGCAGAAAGAAATCCACTGCCTCTGTAGGAGTTGGAACAACCAAAGCAGAAAAACATCTGACCTTAGCTTCAGGAATGGCTGGCCTTGCAAAAAAATTATTTCTTAACTTTAAAAATCTTCGACTAGCTGACCACATCAATTGCTTCTTTTTGAAGTTCAAAAATTTCCTTCGCTGCTGCTTTGGCTAATTCATACATTTGCGAAATCTGCTCGAAGCTCATGGCGCCCTGTTCTGCAGTGCCTTGTATTTCGATTAAATTGAACTCTTGGTTGATGACAAAATTAGCATCAACATCGCACTTGCTGTCTTCGGCGTAGTCTAAATCTGCCACCACTTCACCTTGAAAAATTCCGCAAGAAAGCGCGCAGACTGAGCCGATTAGCGGGTTTTGTTTGAGCAAGCCTTGACTCATGATTTTTTTTACTGCGATTGCCAAAGCAACGTAGCCACCCGTAATTGCCGCACAGCGCGTGCCACCGTCAGCTTGAATCACATCGCAATCGATGATGATTTGGCGTTCACCCAATTTTTTTACATCAATGACAGAACGCAGTGAGCGGCCGATTAAGCGCTGAATTTCAATCGAGCGACCATTTGGCTTCATTGGGTCGCGACTGTTGCGGCTGTGAGTTGAGCGCGCCAACATGTTGTATTCTGCAGTCACCCACCCTTGATTTTTACCACGTAAAAATGGCGGAACTTTTTCGTCAATTGATGCGGTGCACAAAACGTGAGTGTCGCCGAATTTTACTAAGCACGAACCTTCAGCGTATTTGTTAACGTTGGTTTCTAGTGATACTTCGCGGATTTGATTGGGAGTTCTTTTTGATGGGCGCATGGGAGGGGAATTTGCAGGGGGAATAAAACTTCAATTCCTCTCTCGGCATTAACGCCAAGAGAGGAATTCGCAGAACTTCTTAACTATTCTTCTTGTACAAAATCAAACTTAGCTTCTTTGCTTCTGCCTAGACGTTTTCTGTCGTTAGAATCTAAGAATTTTTTACGTAAACGTAGTGATTTTGGCGTCACTTCCACCAATTCATCTTCACCAACGTAAGTAATCATGTCTTCCAAAGTAAGCTCTCTTGGTGGGATCAAACGAATCGCTTCGTCAGTTCCAGAGGCACGAACGTTGGTTAATTGTTTACCTTTCAAAACGTTAATTTCCAAATCACCTTGTTTTGAGTTTTCACCAATCACCATTCCTGAGTAAACTTTTTGCTGAGGTTTGATGAACATGGTACCACGATCTTGCAAGTTCCAAAGCGCGTAGGCAACTGCTTCACCAGGTTCGGTTGCAATCAAAGCACCGTTTTTCTTGTAAGCGATTTCACCTTTGTAAGGCACGTAAGCGTGGAAGATTCTGTTCAAAACGCCCGAACCTTTTGTGTCGGTTAAGAATTCGCTTTGGTAGCCGATAAGCCCACGTGAAGGCACGTAAAATACCAAACGATTTTTGCCGCCAGAAGATGGTCTCATTTCGATCATTTCACCTTTGCGTGAAGAAAGTTTTTCAACTACAACACCGCTGAAAGCTTCATCAACGTCAACTACAACTTCTTCAACTGGCTCTAACATATCGCCATTTGCTTCTTTTTTGAAAAGAACGCGAGGTCTTGAAACTGAAAGCTCAAAGCCTTCACGACGCATGTTTTCAATCAAAACACCAAGTTGTAATTCTCCACGTCCACCAACTTCAAAAGCGTCTTTGGCGTCAGATTCTTTAACTTTAATCGCAACGTTAGTTTCATCTTCAGCAAATAGACGTTCGCGAATCATGCGTGAAGTTACTTTGGTGCCTTCCATACCAGCCAAAGGTGAATCATTTACGCTGATTGTGATTGCCATTGTAGGCGGATCAATCGGAGTTGATTTGATTGGTTCAGAAACTGACATGTCGCAAAGAGTGTCGGCAACTGAAGCTTTTTCTAAGCCTGCAATTGAAACGATGTCGCCAGCTTGCGCTTCTTCGACAGGAACTTTTTCTACACCGCGAAACACGTGTAACTTGGTTAGGCGCCCCTGCTCAACAACTTCACCTTTAAGGTTAATTGCTTTGAAGCTCATCAAGTTTTTAGCTTTTCCAGAGTAAATACGACCAGTCAACATACGGCCGAAATAAGGGCTGCGGTCAAGCAAAGTAGCCAACATTTTGAAAGGACCATCAACGTCAAATGCTGGTGGATTTACGTGCGAAATAATCAAATCAAAAAGTGGTGATAAATCTTTGCGTTCGTCTTTTTCCATGTCAGCAACACACCAGCCGTCGCGGCCCACAGCGTAGAGAACCGGAAAATCTAACTGTTGTTCGTTAGCGTTTAATGAAACGAAAAGGTCGAAAATTTCGTTCAAAACTTCATCAGGGCGAGCATCACCGCGATCAATTTTGTTAATGATTACAATCGGCTTCAAACCAAGAGCCAAAGCTTTTGAAAGCACGAATTTAGTTTGTGGCATTACGCCTTCAGCTGAGTCAACCAAAAGCAAAGTAGAGTCAGCCATTGAAAGAACGCGCTCAACTTCACCACCGAAATCGGCGTGTCCTGGGGTATCGATTACGTTGATTTTATTGTCTTTCCACATGATGGAAGTGCATTTCGCCAAAATGGTAATGCCTCGCTCTTTTTCCAAATCGTTGGAATCCATTACGCGAGTTTCAACTTGTTGGTTAGCACGGAAAGTGCCGCTTTGATGCAACATGGCATCGATCATTGTAGTTTTGCCATGGTCAACGTGAGCAATGATGGCAACGTTTCTAAAGGTAGTCATTGGTAAGTTTTTAAAGTTTTAGGAAAGAGGGGATTCTTGAGAGACAGCCAACAGCGTGTCAAAAAGGAGGGCGCAAAGTAGGAAGAAAAATTAAGCTGTCAATTTTTAAGACCAAACCAGCACAAGTCAGACCAACAATCTTCGCGAAAAAACATGGCGAATTTTTTTAAAAATGAGATTTCAAAAGTCTTTTTTTCACAAGCGACCCTGCTTAGAGCCTTGATTTTACTGCATTGTTAAAAAACCCAACATTTTCTCCAGCTCGGAGAAAATTCAAACATCACCTAAACTAAATTCTCTTTTGCCGGAAATTTTTTCGATTTCACATCAGAAGAAAAACTCTCAACAGCGCGCGAAATTTCTCCCGCCAAATCGGCGTAATATTTTACAAATCTTGGTTTGAATTCTTGGTTTAATCCGAGCAAATCGTCAATTACTAAAACCTGTCCGTCGCATTCAGATGATGCTCCAATACCAATTGTCGGAATTTGAATTGAGCGCGAAATTTCTGCTGCCAATTTTTCTGGCACCGCTTCAATAACCATTGAGAAGGCGCCGGCCTCTTCCAACAATTTTGCTGTTTCTAAAATCTCTTTTGCTGCTTCCTCGCTGCGTCCTTGATATTTGTAGCCACCGATTTTGCGCACGCTTTGCGGTAAAAGTCCGACATGCGCCATGACGTTGATTTTATTTTCGACTAGAAATTTTACGGTTGAAACCAGCTCACGCGAAGTCTCAATTTTAATGGCGTGGCATCCCGTTTGCGCGATTACTTTTTGTGCTGATTCTAGCGCTTGCTCTTTTGAGTTTTCGTAAGTTCCAAAAGGCAAATCCACCACCACAAAAGATTTTTTTGCGGCGCGCATCACTGCTTTGCCGTGATTAATCATCATTTCTAAAGTTACATCCACAGTGTCAGCAAGGCCGTAAACAACCATTCCCAAAGAATCACCAACTAAAATCACGTCGCAATATTCATCTAAAATTTTTGCCATCGGAAAAGTGTAAGCGGTTAGACAAACTATTTTTTCGCGATTTTTTTTCTGTAAAATTTTTGCAACTGAAGCTGTCATTTAGCGGATGAAAATTGGTTGAAGCATTTTTGATTTTGCCTGATTAGAGAAAGATTCTTGCGAATTCGAAGCTGCTTTTGCCTGATCTAAAAGCGATAATTTAACCACCTCTTCTTCCTTAGGCGCCGCGGGTTTGGTCAAGCCAAGATATTGCTTCACCTGATCTAAATTTGTGGTTTGCGAAAGCTCCTCAAAAGAGCCATTGATGTTAGTTGCGATGTTGATTGGCGTTTGTTTTGCACGTGTTCCAGTTAAGAAAATCACGTTGAACAAACTATTCACCGTGTTTTTAGACAAGTTAACTGTGCCGGTCAAAATTCCGTTAATTGCGGTTCCGGAAATGTTGGCACTAAGTTTACCGTCAGTCGCACCATTAATTTTAATCGAACCGACCGCCTGTTTGAAAGCAGTAGAGCTTTCGGGATTTAACAAAACTTTCTCCGGCTCAAGCAAATCTTGCGCATTGGTTTTAGGCGCAAACATTTTTTTGACCAAGTCATCCAAACCATATCCCACAACTGTAGGCGCCACAGCGCTAAATTTTATTTCGCTAATTAGAGATTGAGAAAACTCCTCTTTCTTAGTTGCAGTTGCCGTGACGTTAGCAGAAATATTAGCAATTCCCGAAACGTTTTTAATGCCCAAAATGTCAGGTAAAAATTCTTTCAAAGCCACATTGTTAAAAGTCAGATTACCGTTGATTACCTTGCTTAAACCAATGCCAATCAGACCTTTGTAATTAAATTTTCCGCCATACATCTCGCTACTAAATTCTGCATTTTTAATACTTCCCTCCGACAATCTTCCCGCCAATTTGAAGTTGCCTAACTCGACACCATCCAATTTTAAATTGGCAAAATTCAAACCGATCTGCCCGTTAAATCCTTCAAGTGAGGGCATGTCAAAAAACTGATCGAAAAAATTTTGTTTCTTCGATTTTTTATCATCAATTTTTTCGGGATTCTGCACCGTTTCGTAATGAAATTTCTCCGCCGCCACATTGATCATGAAGCGCGGAGATTTGTCGCTAATATCCACCAACATGTCAGCGGTTAAATCGGTGATTTCTGATTTTAATTTGAGATTTTCAATTTGAATGTAACCGCGACCAAAGCTTAGTTTCATTGATTGGTCGGCAAATTCTTCACCGCCGTAAATCAACTTGTCGAAGCTCAAATCAAATTGCGCGTTGGAAGAAATGTCGTTGAGCCACAGCAATTTTCTAATCAACATTCCAGGTGAAAAATAGAGATTGTGGTTCGAGGTTAAAAAATAGTCGTCGATGTTGAATTTATTGCTGCTAAAACGACTTTTAAGATTTGCTACTTTGTCGGTATTATCGATGGTGATCTCGCCCAAAAACTCGCTATTGTCGCTATTTAAATTCAGATAAAAATTGCTGAGCTTGCTGATATTTGGCACCAAAAAAATATCCGAATAGATGTTGTATTCTTTGAGATTATCGAATTTCAAATTTTGTGATTCGATTTTCAGCCACGTAAAAATATCTTTTAAGCTCTTGCCGCTAACATCAAATTTACCAATAAATTTCGGCACATTGCCGCTATTATCAACCACTCCACTTACTCTGAACAAACCATCTCCAGGAATTCTAAAAGTCAGCGGTGAAATCATAACCTCACCTTCGTGAGAAATTGTGGCGTAAAGACTGGCATCCTTAATTTCGCCTTCGAGATATTTGATATTATCGATTTGTATTTCAGCGGTGAGGTCAAAATCTTTGATTTTTTTGACTAAACTAAGATCAATTTTCTTCGCAGCTTCTTCAGCTTTTTTTTCTTCTTCGGTTTTAATGATTGTTGATTTTGTCTGTTCGCCATTTTCAGGAAGAAGTGGCAAATTCTGCGGCAAAGTTTCAACCGTATCATCCAAAGATTCTGCCGCACTTAGCTTCTCGACAATGTCAGCTGCAGCCACAGTCACTGAGTCTGGCGACAAAATATTGTCCAGATCAAGATTTTCCAAAGCTAAACTCACATCAATATTTGGCATTTTATCAGTAAAACTTACATCAATTTCACCTTTGCCATTAACCAAACTGGAATTGATTAACAAATTTGCCACAGCGATTTCTTTTGCCTTACTTGTAACGTCGGCACTGATTTTAATTGGCTTGCCGTTTAATTTAAATTTTTCCGAAAGCACACTTTCGCCACCAATGTAGCTTTTGTAAAAAGTTTTAAATTCAGCAATTTCCACTTCCATTTTGCCGTTAAAATCACTGGCAAAAACTCCTAAATTGTCGGAGGTAAAATTTCCTTTCACGCGAATTTGCAGAGCCTGAGAATTCAACTCCAAGAAGGAGTCCGGCTTTTTCTTTTGTGAATTAAATTTGACGTTAATTTTAAAATTACTGAGAATTTTTTCTGAGATAAAATTTCCCGCCGCAAACATTTTTTTGGCACCAACTTGCATCTCGGCATTGATCGCCGTCACTTCTTTTTTCTTGTCAAAAGCATCGTAAGAAATCAGCGCACTATTTTTTATTACAATGCGCGGAGTGTTTCTAGAATTGACTTGAGAGCTTTCGACATCAGCAACCGAAAATAATTTTGCGCTAATCCCTGAGCTATTTTTTTTAGTCTCAGTTGCAGCGTTTTTTAACAACTCTCCCGACAATGCTGTGAAGGCATCATCATGCGTCACCAACTGGCCGCTATCTTGATAAGATTGTAGCACCGCTTTGGTAAAAATTATTTTTCTAATCGCCGAATCTTTCGCAAATTTAAAAACGGTTAATTTGATTTGAGCCTTTCTGGCGTAGAGATTGTAAACTTTTTCTGGGGCATTTTCTTCCGATTTAATCCGGTAATTCTGCAGCAAAACATCATTCATGGTGATGGTTGGAGTGGGCAAAAAAGAAACTTTCACATCGCCCAAAATCGCAAAATTAGCACCAGAAATTTGACTAACTTTTTGCGAAATTTGAAATTTTAACGCCGCATTATTGAAGAGAAATGGCACCAAGCCCAAAAGCAAAAATAATCCGAAAAACACCGCAGCACCAATACGCACACCCTCTGACTTGAAGATACGATTTTTGATTTTTTCAATAAATTGCGCTGTAGGAGTTGTTTCAGTTTCGCTCATTTAAGAATCGATATTTTCTAGTTCGAAAACCAAGTTTTTATTAGTGATTAAATCACCATTACTGTCGAAAGAATTGTAGAGAGAAAGCAGCACCAAAAATAATAAAATTGAGATCAGCAGAAAATTAAAGAAACTGTCTTTGCTTGGCGTCACTTCTGGATTCTCGCCGATATTGATGAGCATGTGCTTTTTATTGTC
>CAIUFU010000121.1 GCA_903898475.1 uncultured Alphaproteobacteria bacterium
AGTCTAGATCAGCTAATTAATGTAGTTCCTAAAGATCCCGTTGACAGAAGGTTAACTTTTCATGGTCATGCTCTGAATCTCGATCCAAAAGGGATGCTGGTACAGCAGCCGGCATTAAACACTGATAAACAATATTTACTCGGTATTAAGAGCAGCCATAGCGGAATTCAGACTCATCAGCTAGTCGCGCTAAGAGAGCGAGCACGATCACAGTAAATTTTCTACCGTCACTCGCAAATCAGGAACTGAGGTGCATTCAAAATCACGACCGATATTGAGTCCGCCCAGTAAATGAATTTGTGGGTGATTTGACTCAACTAAAAGCAGATCTTTTTTTAGTAAGTTAGCCGCCAACATCTGAGCAAAAAGCGGATATTTTTCAGCTTTAAATTCAAAGCCCAAGCAGTTCACCACAAGATCGCAGACGATTTTCTCTTCTTTAGTTTCTACCAAGATTTTTCCATTTTCCTCGCTGATTTTTTTGACACCTTTTTTGCAAATTTCAATTTGTCCGCGCTCAATCATTTGCTCGATTAATTGCACTGACGAGATCGGCGCGCGATGACGAAAAATATTCCAGTAAGGAGAAAGGCGTAGAAATAATTTTTTGTTTTTTTGATCAAAATTTTGCCACAGCGAAGTGGTGATCGGGCGAATAGAATCAACCACATGGCGCAAATCAAATTGTGGATTTTGGCGTAAGAAATTTCTGATTTTTAAGCACAAAAAAAGCATGCCACTTTTGGCGTCAGAAGCAGAAATAAAATTTGGATTTGCTTGAATTTGTGCGAAATGTTTTTTGGGAAAATTGCCGCGACGCGAAATTACAAAAATTTTTCCCTCAAAGTTTTTCTTTTTCAAGCCAACGATCACGTCAACTGCGGTGAGGCCCGAGCCGATTAGGCACATTGTTTCGTTGCTAAATTTTTGTTCGTGAAATTGATGTGAATTTTCGTCCCACAACTTTTCTACAGTTCTCCTCGATGTCATGCTGAGCCTGTCGAAGCATGATTCTAGCCCCTGCCCAGAATCATGCTTCGACAGGTTCAGCATGACATCGAGAGGATTGGCGGGAAGGGCGCTTTGTGCAAAACTAGTTGCGAGCAAAACTCGATCGGCAGTAAATTTTTGGTTAATGACAAAGTTTTTTTCAATCGAAGTTACTTCCTCAGTAATAAACTCAAATTCAACGCCGTTCTTATTTGCATCCACAAAAGCTTGCTTGGTTAACTCATCCAAATATTCGCCGTAAATTCGTCTTGGGGCAAAACCGTTTTCACCAATCTCAGACCAAATTTGCGGATATTTTTTTTCTAAAAATTCACAGAAATCTCGCGGCGCGTTAGAAAAAGCGCTCATTTTTATTGCCGGAACATTTAAAATGTAGTGGGGAGAAAAGCTTGTAAATGCAGCGCCGAGAGCATCGGGTCCGTTTTTTTCAAAAATCAGAATTTTAGTTTTTTCAGCTTTTTTTACCAAATGCAAAAAAGCCAAACGTCCACAAAAACCAAATCCAATAATCGCAGTAATTTTCATTGAGATTGAGATTCCTCAGCAGCTCTTTTTAAGCGACGTTCCAACAACATCGCGGTTCTTTTTTGCATCACTTCGTTAATTTTTTTAACATGCTTGCTGGCATTAATCATGAAAATGAACGGAAAAATTGAGTGCAAAAAAAGAATCGAACTCGCCAGCAAAAGCCACAAAGACGTGACAAAAGCGAATAAAAAATGTTCAAGGTAACCTTCGCCGGTTTCAACCAAATGGTTATTAAAGAAATTAGTTTTTTGCATGTTTAAATTTTTTTAAAGGTTAGCCGGCAATGCGCTCAACTTCGACAATCTTCTTCGAAATGCGCAAGGTCGATAAAATTTCTTCCAAATGGTCAACGCTCTTTACATCGATATCAACCAGCAGTTCAAAATAGTCGGAGAGGCGATTAGTAATTTTAATATTGGTAATGTTAACTTTTTTCTTTGCGATTATGCTGCTTACGTCCGCCAAGCTTCCCGATTTGTTTTCAACCATCACTCTGATTCTGCTGGCATACATTTCATCACCAATTTCTTCGTCACTTTTCCAACAAACATCTAAAACTCTTTGTGGTGTTAAAACCAAATTTTTTAAATTTTTGCAGGTTTGATTGTGAATCGTCACGCCAGTTCCGGTGTTAATGATGCCAATAATTGGGTCTCCCGGAATCGGGTTGCAGCACCCCGCGTAATGCATTGCCATGCCAAAAACCAAACCTTCAATTGGCAGCGAGTGGCTCGATTTCTTTTTTGGTTCGTGATGTGGTTTTGAAGATTTTTCTTTGGCGATTTCTTCTTGAAAATCGGGGTAAATTGCCTTGAGAACTTCTTGGCGCGAAATCACGCCTTCAGCCACTTTGAAGCATAAATCGCCGACAGTTTTTTTGTGAAAATTGCTCAGGCATTTTTCCAAAAGTTTTTCGCTTAATTTCAAATCTTTTGAGGCGAAAAATTTATTCAAAATGACGCGACCAAGTGAGCTGTATTCTTCAAATTTTTCGCTGCGAATAAATGCTTTGATTGCCGAACGCGCTTTGGAAGTGGTGACAAATTGCAACCAATTTGGTGAAGGTTTGGCATTTTTTGCCGTAATGATTTCAACCTGATCGCCATTTTCGAGTTTTTGCCGCAGCGGCGAAATCGCGCCGTTAATCTTTGCCGAAACGCAGCTATTTCCAACGCCAGAGTGAACTTCGTAGGCAAAATCAATTACAGTTGAACCAAAGGGCAGGTTGAAAATGTCGCCATTTGGTGTGAAGCAAAATACCTTGTCTTGATGCATTTGCAGTTTGTGATTTTTCAAAACTTCCGAGGCATTTTCAGAAGTTTCAAAAAGATGCAACAGGTCGCGGATCCAGCGATATTGGTCATTTTCAGCATTGGTTTTGGCTGAAACTTTAGTCAGTTTTTCTTTGTAGCGCCAATGTGCTGCAACTCCAAGGCTAGAAAATTCGTGCATTTTTTGGTCACGAATTTGAATTTCGATTTTCTTATTAAACGGTCCCAAAATTGTTAGATGTAGTGATTGGTAACCGTTTTCTTTCGGTGTGCTAATGTAGTCTTTGAAAGTGCCGGGGATCATGTTGTAGTACGAATTAATCGCACCGAGAATTCGGTAACATTCGCCCACATCTTTGCCAACAATGCGAAAAGCCATGATGTCGTGCATGTTGTGAAAGCCGATATTTTGGTCGCGCATTTTGCGCCAGATTGAGTAGGGCTTTTTTTCGCGTCCCGAAACTTCGCATTCGATTTTCTCCAAATCTAAAATGCGTTTGAGATCTTCGAGAATTTTCTCGATGAGGTTTTTATTTTTTTCGCGCAGTTCGTTAATGTGAGAGATGATTTGATTGCGCGCTTCAGCATCAATAATTTCAAAACACAAATCTTCCATTTCATCTTTGATTTTGCTAAGCCCAATGCGACCGGCAAGTGGTGCGTAAATATCTAAACTTTCTTGTGCCTTTTTAATTTTTTTCTCTTTTGAGGGCACGTAAAAAAGCGTGCGCATGTTGTGCAGGCGGTCGGCGAGTTTTAAGATTAAGACGCGAATGTCTTGCGACATTGCCAAAGCTAATTTGCGGAAATTTTCCGCAACTATTTCGCTGGAAGGCACCGAATGAATTTTGCCCAGTTTGGTCACGCCATCAACTAAATTTGCCACTTCTTCGCCAAAATCTTTTTCGATTTCTTCGAGAGTTACTTCGGTGTCTTCCACAACGTCGTGCAGTAAAGCGGTGATGATTGAGGCTTGGTCGAGTTTGAGATCGATTAAAATTTCAGCAACAGCCAGAGGATGTGAAAAATAAGGATCGCCCGAATGACGCTTTTGATTGCCGTGCGATGCTTTGGAAAAAAGGTAGGCTTTTTGGATCAGTTGTTCGTTGAGGTTTGGGTGGTAAGTGCGGATTTTGGCGATTAATTCTGAAGGTGAGATCATTTAAAATCAGGCTAGTTTTTGAATTTTCTCCACGCTGGAGAAAATGTTGGGAATTTTAAGAATCCTTTAAAATCAAGGGTTTGTGAGGTGTTGGTTGCAAAAAATTAGGTTTTGAAAATCATTTTCCGATCACTCTTAATCACATTCTTAGTCATGCTGAGCCTGTCGAAGCATGATTCTGGGCACCATCGTGCCACGAATCATGCTTCGACAGGCTCAGCATGACTAAGTAGAAGGTTAGCGAAAAATAGCTAAACCCCTTCAAACCCCGAGCCAAAATCTTCAAAAATTTTCTCAAAATTCGGAAAGCTTGTCGCAATCATCGAAGCATCGTCAATTTCAGTACCTCCCTCCATCATCAAGCCCATGACCAAGAACGACATTGCAATTCGGTGATCCATTGCGGTTGAAATTTTTACTGCGTTTTTTTGTTGTTTGACGCCGCCTGCAACTTCTAAAAAGTCGTCACCCATTTTGGCGCTAACGCCACAAGCCTCAAGGTTTTGCGCAATCATCAAAAGACGATTACTTTCTTTCACTTTTAATTCAGCAAGGCCGTTCATTTTTGTGGTGCCTTGCGCGTTTGCTGCTGCAACCGCCAAAATCGGATATTCGTCAATCATGCTTGAAGCGCGATGTGCCGGCACTTCAACGCCTTTGAGATCACTTGATTCAACCAAAATATCGGCAACTTTCTCGCCGCCAATTTCGCGTTCGTTAATTAATTCAATTTTGCCGCCCATCTCGCGCAAAGTAACAACCACGCCGTCGCGCAAAGGATTAACACCGACATTTTTAATTTTGATTTTGGAATTTTTTACCAAAAGTGCCGCAACAATCAAAAAGGCTGCGGACGAAATGTCGCCCGGTACTTCAAAATTTTTGGCGTCAAATTCTTGCAAACCCGAGTAAGAAATTTTGGTGCCATTTTCAAAATTGTCGCAGGCGATTTTTAAGCCCAAATAACGCATCATGATTTCAGTGTGGTCGCGGCATTTTTCGGGCTCGATGATTGTGGTAGTGCCGCGAGTCACAAGACTAGCAAGCAAGATGCAGCTTTTGACTTGGGCTGAGGCCATTTTCATTTTATACTCAATTGGCAAAGGATCTTTGGCGCCAATAACGGCAAAAGGCATCAAGCCGCCTTGACGGGAAATAATTTGAGCGCCGAATTGTTTGATTGGTTCTAAAACGCGATTCATTGGGCGTTTGCGTAGTGAGGCATCACCCGTAAAAAATGAGGTGAAATTGTAAGGAGTAACAAGACCCGCCATCAAGCGCGCTGCGGTGCCGGAGTTGCCCATGTCGAGAACGTCAGTTGGCTCAGCTAATCCGCCAACGCCAGAGCCATTAACCATCCAGTGGTCAGAATTTTTTTCAATTGCCACACCCATTAAACGAAGAGCGGCGGCGGTTTTTAAAACATCTTCGCCTTCGAGAAGGCCGGTGATTTTGCTTTTGCCGTGGGCAAGTGCGGCGAAAATTAAGGAGCGGTGTGAAATTGATTTGTCGCCAGCAACTAAAATTTCACCTTTGAGAGCAACATCTTTTTTGCGTGAGAGTAGAGGTTTTGAAGTCATTACAGTCCTGCAAAATTGGCGATTGAATTTGTGATTGCGTCGAGGAAGAAAATGAAAAGTAAGTTGAAAAGCGCTGTAACAAAAATGATTACTTTGATGTTGGTGGTTTGGTCAAGCTCCATTACTTTTTGCGGCTCATCGAAATACATGATTTTGACGATGCGTAAATAGTAGTAGGCAGAAACCACACTGAACAAAACTGCCAAAATTGCTGCCGCTAAATGGCCTTGAGCAAGGATGGCAGTTAGGATGAAGAATTTAGAGAAGAATCCGGCAAGTGGTGGAATTCCGGCAGTTGAAAACATCAAAGCGGCAAGAGCGAAAGCCATGAAAGGGTTGGTTTTTGAAAGTCCGGCAAGTGAAGAAATTTCAAAAATTTTGTCGTTTTCTAAGTCACTTTCTTTGTCGGTGGTGGCGCTGGTAACTAGGTTTAAGAAGCCGAAAGAACCAATTGAGATCAACGCGTAAATCACCATGTAAAGGATGCAGGCGGTAAACCCTTCTTTACTCAAAACTGCCATGCCAAGCAAGACGAAGCCGACGTGGCCAATTGAGCTGTAGGCCAAAAGTCTTTTGAAACTTTTTTGAAAAATCGCGCCAAAGCTGCCAACTGCCAAAGAAAGAATGGCTGAGAAAATGAAGACTTTTTCAATGCCGTGCCAGCCGATGATTAGCGCGTAGAATAAACGCAACAACGCCATTACTGCGGTGAATTTGGCGACAGTAGCAAAGAAGGTAGTCGAGATTGTGGCTGAACCTTCGTAAACGTCAGGGCTCCACATGTGGAAAGGTGCGGCAGCGATTTTGAAAAACATTGCGGTGATTACCAAAACAAAACCAAACATTACGCCAACCGGAATTTGCGGAGCGACATTTGGTTTGTGGTAAAGTTCCATCAAAGCGCTGAAATTAGTGGTGCCAGAAAAGCCGTAAATTAGTGAAATGCCAAAAAGCAAAATGCCTGAAGCCAAGCAGCCAAGAATAAAATATTTCATCCCAGCTTCAGAAGATTTTGCTGAGTCGCGATTTAATGCGGCAAGAAGGTAAAGTGAAAGTGCTTGCAGCTCTAAGCCTAAATAGAAAACCAAAAAGTCATTTGCTGAAACCAAAATCATGCCGCCAGATGTTGCAATCATCAAAAGCGCTAAAAATTCGGCGCTGATTTTTGGAAAACTACTGACGAATTTAAATGAAAATAAAACTACCACAGCAAGCAGTCCAACAGTGACTGCTTTGACGAAAGAGGTGAAGGAATTTGAGGCGAACATTTTGCTGAAAATGACGTCGGCGGTGGTGAAGTTTTTTAGCACCAAGAAAAGTGCCAAGCCACAAAATAAAAGCGAGAGCAGGTGCGAGATGTAGAAAAAATCTTTTACTTTTTTAGCGAAGAAAACATCTGACATTAAGATGATTAAGGCGCCGAGGAATAAAGTGATTTCTGGAGAGATTAGAGTGAGGTTCATGGTAAAATATTTTTCAATGTCATGCTGAGCCTGTCGAAGCATGATTCAGGGCACCGAGGCCAGAATCATGCTTCGACAGGCTCAGCATGACATTGGAGTTGTTAAGAAAAAACTTTAAGCAAATTACTAACCGGCAGAGTGAAAAAGCTCAAAACCAGATTTGGTAAAACGCCAAGCAGAATTACAAAAACAGCCATTAGGCCAAGTGAAATAAGTTCAACTTTTCCAAGATCAGAAATTTCATCAACATGGTGATTAGTAATTTCGCTAAACCAAACACGTTTGTAGAGCCAAAGCATATAGCAAGCGCCAAGAATCACGCCGATTGCTGAAAAAATTGCCGCAGCTTTGTTGGCTTTGAAAGCGCCAAGGATGCTTAAAAATTCGCCGACGAATCCGCTAGTGCCCGGTAAGCCTACAGAAGCCATGGTGAAAATCATCGCAAGCATGGCGAAGTTTGGCATTTTAGTTGCGATGCCGCCGAGGTCAGCGATTTGTTTGGTGTGAAGACGATCGTAAATTGAACCAACACACATGAAAAGTGCTGCAGAAACAATTCCGTGGCTAATCATTTGCATGATGGCGCCGTCAATGCCTTGGCGGGTGAAACTGAAAATTCCCAGAGTCACAAAACCCATGTGAGCAACGGAAGAATAGGCGATCATTTTTTTCATGTCTTTTTGCATCAAGGCAACAAGCGAAGCGTAGATGATGGCGATGACGCTGAGTGTCAAAACCATCGGGGCAAAAAATTGTGACGCCGCAGGAAAGAATGGCAGTGAGAAACGGATGAAGCCGTAAGCGCCGAGTTTAATTAAGATACCAGCAAGAATCACCGAACCAGCAGTTGGGGCTTGCACGTGAGCGTCAGGCAACCAAGTGTGCACCGGAAACATTGGAACTTTCACAGCGAAAGAAACGAAGAAAGCCAGCCACAACCATTTTTGATATTCGAGCGGGAAGTAAGTTGGCAGGCCCTTGGTTAAAGCGACAACGTCAGTGGTGCCGGTGAAAACGAAGATGCAAATGATGGCAATGAGAAAAAGAACTGAGCCAAAAAGAGTGTAGAGAAAAAATTTGTAAGCCGCGTAAATTCTGTTTTCGCCGCCCCAAATGCCGATTACCAAAAACATTGGAATCAACATTGCTTCGAAAAAGATGTAGAAGAAAACTAGGTCGAGCGCGCAGAAAGAGCCGATTACGAAAGCTTCAATAAGTAAGAAAGAAATTACGTATTCTTTAATGCGTTTTTCGATTGATTTGAGGCTAATCGCCAAGCAGATCGGGGTTAAGAAGGTGGTTAGCAAAATCATCAAGATTGAAATTCCATCAACGCCGACGAAATATTTAATGTCGTAATTAGTTAGAAGTTTGAAGACTTCAGTGAATTGAAAGCCGTCTAAATTTTTGTTGAAATCACAAAGTAATTTGCAGCTTAAGGCGAAGTTGATGAAGCTGATTGCAAGTCCGTAAATAAAGTAGTTACGACTGTTTTTGAAGTTGATGAATAATAGCGCAATTACGGCTAAAATGGGCAAAAAAATCAAAGTCGAAAGAATCGGAAAAGGCATGAATTTGTAAGAGATTTTTGTAGGGGAAATTTTGCGCGATTTTTATTTAGCAAAAAAATTAGAATCAATTGTCAAATCGATTGAGTCTACAAAAACTCCCAAGTCATGCTGAGCCTGTCGAAGCATGATTCTGG
>CAIUFU010000122.1 GCA_903898475.1 uncultured Alphaproteobacteria bacterium
AACCACCATGTCGCGACGTTTTTGAAAAATTATAGCGTTAGTTTTGATGTAATCTTGAACGCCGTTTAGCGCTTCAACTGAGGCGGCTTGTGAAATTGAACTTGGGCTAGAAGTGCTTTGTGATTGAATCACTGACATGGCTTTGATTAATTTTTCGGGGCCTGCGCCGTAGCCAATTCTCCAGCCAGTCATGGCGTAAGCTTTAGAAACGCCGTTAACGATCAAAGTGCGTTCTTTTAATTTTGGTTCAACTTCGGCGATTGTTGCGAATTTCAAATTGTCGAAAATCAAATGCTCGTAAATGTCATCAGCCATTACGTGAACTTGTGGGTGACGCACTAAAACATCAGCCAAAGCTTTTAATTCAGCGGCAGAGTAGCAAGCGCCAGTTGGGTTGCTTGGAGAATTTAAAATAATCCATTTGGTTTTTGGGGTGATTTTAGCTTCCAAAGCGTCAGGAACAATTTTGAAATTATTTGCTGCAGATGAATCAACAATTACCGGTTTTCCGCCGGCAAGCAAAACCATGTCAGGATAAGAAACCCAGTAAGGTGCGGGAATAATAACTTCATCTTCTGGGTTAACTGTTGCCAAAAGTGCGTTAAAAATAACTTGCTTGGCGCCGGTGCTGACAATGATTTCAGAAGCTTTATATTCCAAAGAATTCTCGCGTGAAAATTTCGCGATGATGGCTTTTTTAAGAGCGGGAGTTCCGTCAACTGCAGTGTATTTTGTGTCGCCTTTATTGATTGCGACAATCGCAGCTTGTTTGATGTTTTCTGGAGTATCGAAATCTGGTTCGCCCATTCCCAAAGAAATAATATCTTTGCCGGCAGCTTTTAATTCGGCGGCTTTCATGGCAACGGCAATAGTTGGAGACGCTTTAATATTGCTTAAAGAAGATGCTAAAAATGACATTTTTTTGAAGTTTTAAAATGAAGGAAGAATATGACTTTTTCGAAGGTCGCGCGTTTTATGCGGGCTCGCCTCTTTGTCAATTATTTCCTCTTTAAAAAACTCTTAAAAATTATGTCCGGTGTAATAGGTACCGATCCGCTATTTTTGGGTTTAACCAGACCGTCAATGATCTTGGGCGTAAGCTACAACTTCGCGGCTTTAAACGGCATCGTGTCGCTACTTGCTTTCGTTATTACCAGCAAATTTTTCTACCTATTAATTTTGCTTCCGGGTTTGCACATGGTGGGTTGGTTTATTTGTTTGAAAGAGCCAAGAGCGATTGAGCTTTTTTTGGCGAAGACTTCTAAATGCAGTGTGTGCCGTAATCGGTATTATCACGGTGGCACGAATTCTTACGACGTATATTAAATTTGAACTTTGTTCAAATTTAGGTTTTATTGAATTGCTACGCGCGAAGTAAATTCGCGCATCCGCAATAGATTTTATTTTTAGTCGGATGAAAATCTCATCCGATTTTTTTGTTTTTATTTATGCATAAATATCGCACGCACAATTGTTCTGAACTCAACAAATCTCATGTCGGACAAACCGTAAAACTTTCAGGTTGGGTTCACTCAAAACGCGATCACGGCAGTTTGATTTTTATCGATTTGCGGGATCATTTTGGCCTGACACAAATTGTCATCGATCAACAAAATTCTGCGCTAAATCTCGATCAAATCGCTTCAATAAAACTTGAATCAGTAATTACTATTGTAGGTGAAGTAGTGGCGCGCGCCGCAGAAGTGGTAAATACAAATATCAAAACTGGCGAAATCGAAATCAAAATTAACGAGCTAATTGTTGAATCTCTTGCTGAGCAAATCCCTTTTCAAATCAACGCTGATGAAAATTACCCAGAAGAACTTCGCTTAAAATATCGCTTCCTCGATTTGCGTCGCGAAAAAACTCACAAAAATATTGTGCTGCGCTCTCAGGTGATTTCAAGCATCCGCGCCGAAATGACGGCTCAAGGATTTCTTGAAATTCAAACGCCAATTTTAACTGCGTCATCTCCAGAGGGTGCTCGCGATTATTTGGTGCCAGCTCGCCTGCATCCCGGTAAATTCTATGCGCTTCCGCAAGCACCACAGCAGTTTAAACAGCTTTTGATGGTGTCTGGTTTCAACCGCTATTTCCAAATTGCACCTTGTTTTCGCGACGAAGATTTGCGGGCAGATCGCGCTCCTGAATTTTACCAGCTCGACATGGAAATGTCTTTTGTAACTCAAGAAGATGTGTTCGCTGCAATTGAGCCGGTTTTAAAAAACATCTTTAAAAAATACGGCGTCAAAAAAACTTCTGATGAAGATTTTGTGCACATCAAATACGAAGACGCGATGCTTAAATATGGCATCGACAAGCCTGATTTGAGAAATCCGATTTTGATTTCTGACGCGACTGAAATTTTCCGCGGGTCAGAATTTTCAATCTTTGCCAAGCAAATTGATCAGGGTGCGTGGATTCGCGCAATTCCTGCACCAAAATGCGCCGCGCAACCGCGTTCGTTTTTTGACAAAATGATTGAGCACGCGCAACAAAACGGCGCCAAAGGTTTGGCTTACATTATTTTTGATGAAAATGGTGAAGCGAAAGGTCCGATTGCGAAATTTTTAACCGCTGAAAAATTGGCTGAACTTAAAAAAACTGCCGGCCTCGAAAATGGCGACGCGGTATTTTTCTCTTGCGGCAAAAAAACCGAAGCGGCGAAAATCGCAGGTGTCGTAAGAATAAAACTGGGCAACGATTTGAAATTAATCGATGAATCAATTTACAAATTCTGCTGGATCGTCGACTTTCCAATGTACGAATTAAACGAAGAAACCGGCAAAGTTGAATTTTCTCACAACCCTTTTTCAATGCCACAAGGCGGTTTAGAGGCCTTGAATTCACAAGACCCAACCACAATCAACGCTTTCCAATATGACATCGTTTGTAACGGTGTGGAACTTTCTTCGGGAGCCATCAGAAACCACAAACCAGAAATCATGTATCGCGCTTTCGAGCTTGCCGGATATGGCCGCGAAGTGGTTGAAGATCAATTTGGTGCAATGTTAAACGCTTTCAAATTTGGCGCTCCACCGCACGGCGGCTTGGCTCCCGGTATTGATCGTATCATCATGCTTTTAGCTGATGAGCCAAATATTCGCGAAGTAATCCCATTCCCAATGAACGGCAAAGCGCAAGATTTGATGATGAATGCGCCAGCAAATGTTTCAGAAAGACAGTTGAAAGAGTTGAATGTTGATTTGAGTAAGAAGGCGCGGGATTTGTTAGAGAAGTAAACATTACCTCTCTTAGTCATGCTGAGCCTGTCGAAGCATGATTCAGGCCTCGTGGCTAGAATCATGCTTCGACAGGCTCAGCATGACA
>CAIUFU010000123.1 GCA_903898475.1 uncultured Alphaproteobacteria bacterium
CCGTGCCTAGAATCATGCTTCGACAGGCTCAGCATGACAGCGCGGGGAAATTACTTCTTCATTTTCTTCGAAATTTTCTCCACCAAAACGTAAAACATCGGCACAAATAAAGTGGCAATAAACGTCGCGGCAAACATGCCGCCCATTACTCCAACACCAATTGCGCGTTGACTTGCAGAACCCGCACCCGTTGCCATTGCCAGTGGCGAAATACCCAACATGAAAGCCATTGAGGTCATGATAATCGGGCGAAATCTTTGTTTGGTGGCAATCAAAGTTGCCTCAGTTGCGCTGTGTCCTTTTTGGTAAAGATCGCGGGCAAACTCGACAATCAAAATGGCGTTTTTGGCTGAAAGACCAATCGTGGTTAGAAGACCAACTTGAAAATAAACGTCGTTACTCATGCCGCCGAGCATTGATGCCACAATGGCGCCGACAATCCCGAAAGGCACAACCAAAATCACCGAAAAAGGAATCGACCAACTTTCATAAAGCGCGGCAAGCGACAAAAACACCACCATTAGCGAGATGGCGTAAAGCACTAAAGTTTGCGAGCCGGAGGTTTTTTCTTCAAAAGAAATTCCCGACCAAGCGTAGTCAATGCCATCGGGCAATTCTTTAATCATGCGCTCCATTTCATTCATTGCAGTTCCCGAGCTTACACCAGGAACGGCACCTCCTTGAATATTCACCGAAGACACGCCGTTGAAGCGCTCTAATTTTGGTGAGCCGTAAGTCCAGTGCGAGGTGGCAAAGCTGCTAAACGAAACCATTTTTCCTTCTTTGTTTCTGACGTGCCATTTTTTCAAATCTTGCGGAGTCATGCGATACGGTGCTTCGGCCTGTAAATACACTTTTTTGATGCGACCTTTATCAAGAAAATCATTCACGTAAGACGAGCCCCAAGCTGCCTGCAAAGTTTGGTTAATGTCGGTAAATGAAACTCCAAGCGCTGCGGCTTTTTCGTAGTTAATGTCAATTTTATATTGAGCGACATCACTCAAACCATTTGGTCGAACGCCAATCAAAAGTGGGTTTTTTGCTGAAGCTCCCAAAAGCTGGTTACGCGCGCCCATCAAGGCCCCGTGACCAACGCCACTGCGATCAATTAATTGCAAATCAAAGCCCGATGCATTGCCTAATTCGCGAATTGGTGGCGGAAAAAATGTAAATACAAAAGCATCTTTTACTTGCGACAAAGCTCCCATGGCGCGTCCAGAAATTGCGGCAACGCCTTGATCGGGGCGCTCTCTTTTGCTCCAATCTTTCAAACCGATAAATCCGAATCCGGCATTTTGGGCACGCCCAGCAAAACTAAATCCGGCAACGGTGAAAAGGTGGTCAACATTTTCGCCTTCTTTGTCGAGGAAGTAATCTTCAACTTGTTTCAAACTTTCAACGGTGCGCTCAAGCGTTGCGCCACTTGGTGCGTTGACCATCAAATACATCATGCCTTGATCTTCGACTGGCAAAAATGATGTTGGCATGCGAGAAAATAAAAAGACCAAGCCTCCCAGCATCACCACGTAAATCATGAAAAATTTGAAGGTGCGGCCGATAATTTTATTGGCGCTGGTGGTGTAAAAATTTCTGCCCCAATCGAGTTTTTGGTTGAAGAAATTTAAAAATTTATTGGTCGAAAGTTTGTGACCTTTTTCTACTGGCTTTAAAATTGTGGCGCAAAGTGAGGGAGATAAAACCAATGCTACAAAGACTGAAAGAGTCATTGATGACACAATCGTAATTGAGAATTGGCGGTAAATCGCACCCGCCGAGCCGCCAAAAAAAGCCATTGGCACGAATACTGCCGAAAGCACCATGGCGATTCCAATCAAGGCGCCCGTAATTTGTTTCATTGATTTGCGCGTGGCTTCAATTGGGGACAGCCCTTCTTCATGCATGATGCGTTCAACGTTTTCAACCACCACAATCGCGTCATCAACCAGCAAGCCAATCGCCAGCACCATGGCAAACATTGTTAGCGTGTTAATGGTGAAGCCGCAGGCAAATAAAATTGCAAAAGTTCCAAGTAAAACCACCGGAACTGCAATGGTTGGAATTAACGTGGCGCGAAAATTTTGTAGGAAAAGTAGCATTACCAAAAACACCAAGAAAATCGCAACCAGCAAGGTTTCAACCACACCCGCAATTGAAAGTTTAATGAATGGTGTTGAGTCGTAAGGATAAATTACCTGTACCCCTTTTGGCAAAAATTGCTTCAATTCTTCAACTTTGTCTTTGACGTTTTTGGCGGTATCAAGCGCATTAGCACCACTGGCCAAAATCACCGCCATGCCTGAAGCCGGATGGCGTTTGTAGCGCGCGATTGTGCTGTAGCTTTGTGAGCCGAGCTCAACTTTTGCCACATCTTTTAGACGAACTTGCGAACCGTTTTTATTAACGCGCAGAATGATTTTTTTAAAATCATCAACCGTTTTTAATTTTGATTGCGAAGTAATTGTGGCGTTAATTTGTTGGCCTTTAACTGACGGCAAACCGCCAAGTTGACCCGCAGAAACGTCAGCATTTTGAATTTTAATTGCAGTCACCACATCAGCAATTGTCATGCTGTAGCCGTAAAGTTTATTTGGATTTAACCAAATTCTCATGGCGCGCGGATTGCCGAAAATTGTTACGTTACCAACGCCATTAATGCGCGAAATATCGTCTTTCATTTCAGAAAGCAGAATGTCGCCAAGTTCACCTTCGCTCACCGAATCATCCTCGGAATAAAGCCCAATTACCAACAAGAAGTTGTTGTTTGCTTTATTGACGCGCACGCCTTGCTGCTGCACTTCTTGCGGCAAAAGTGACATTGCCGATTGCAGCTTATTTTGCACTTGCACTTGCGCGATGTCTGGATCGGTTTTTGGCTCAAAAGTTAGAGTAATCATGACGTTGCCGTCAGAATCACTATTGGCGGTGAAGTAGCGCAGCGAATCAATGCCAGTAAGGCTTTGCTCGATTACTTGAGTTACGCTGTTTTCTAGAGTTTCGGCAGAAGCACCAGGAAGAGAAGTTGAAATTGAAACTGAAGGAGGCGCGATATTTGGATATTGCTCGATTGGCATTTTAAATAGCGACAAAGCACCCGCCATCATGATTATGATTGCTAGTACCCAAGAAAATATCGGGCGATTGATGAAGAAGTTAGACATTTAGTTAATTGGCTTTTGTTAGATTGCGGTAAACGCAAAATTGTATTCTTGGAATAACCACCCCCAACCCC
>CAIUFU010000124.1 GCA_903898475.1 uncultured Alphaproteobacteria bacterium
GGCAGTGGATTTCTTTCTGCAAAATCGCGAATTGATTCAGCAAGCACGAAGCGAAGAAGGCATTAGTGATTTGGCGCAAAGCTATTTTCCGCATCTGATTGGCAAAGCTCAAAATAGTAGTGAAGATCTCAGCCTTTATTTAAGATCTTTGGCTAAATTTAACGAAACCAATGCCGAATCAATTTTTTTTCAGGGAGTAAAAAAAAGCTTCTTTCAAAGTGAGGAAGATGGAGTGGAGTTTTTATCCTTCTTAAGCAATATGACTGCCAATATCGCAGGCTATGTGCCTCAGTCGCAAGAAAATGCCATCGAGATCCGCACTAGAATACAAAATGCAGATGGAGCAGAAATTTTTAGTACAACATTACTTCCCCATGTTGATGATTTATTCGCTGATGACAGACCGTTAAAATTTTTGACTTTTCTTGGCATTGAGGCTCCTTTGAGAAATTATCGAACCTATATTATCGATCACAAAGATGTTGTTGCTGGCTTATCAGAAAGATCGAAAGCAGTTCTAAAAGAGCCAATCTTTCAGGATTTTGAGCAGAATTACAGAGCACAGCCAATCCTGATTGATAAGGGCAAAGGTAATTACGATATCAATTTTTCAACCGAGGTGAGAGATCGGTCGTGGAGCATTGATCGAAGAAATCTCAGGGATAAAACTATTACTCATGATGAGATTGATTCGGCGATAAAAGATATAAAAGGTACGATTTTAGACATTTATCGCCAAAACAAACTCACAGAATATTATATTGGCGACATGGATGTTATGTGCTTTAGAAATCAGCTTCACGGCAGAGATCAAGTTGGTGTTCCTCAGCAGCATTTATTGCATCCGCGTAGGTTGCTAAGTTTTGCCTATACTGAAAAACCAGCACCTAGTACAACTCCAACTGAGATAATTGGTGTTAAGAATACTCCCATTAATCAGATTTAAAAATTGTGATCGAAATTAAAAAAAACCTTACTCATTTAACCAAAGAACAACTTCTTGAAGAGCTTGCAGCGCTTGGCGAAAAGCCATTTCGCGCGAAACAAATTTGGAATTGGATTTTTGCGCGCGGCGTCAAATCTTTTTCTGAAATGAGTAATGTTTCAAAAGAGATGCGCGAAGTTTTGGCGCAGAATTTTTCACTAAATCGCCCAGAAATTTCTAAAGATATTTTATCCAGTGACGGCACCAGAAAATGGTTGGTGCGTTTTTCAGATTGCAAAGAAGTTGAAGTCGTTTTTATTCCTGAAGAAACGCGCGGAACCCTCTGTATCTCATCGCAAGTCGGCTGCACTTTGGCTTGCAAATTTTGTCACACCGGTACGCAAACGTTGGTTCGCAATTTAGAATTTCACGAAATCGTAGCGCAAATTTTAATTGCTAAAGATCATCTTGCAGACTGGGATAAAAATAATCGCAAACTCACCAACATTGTATTCATGGGCATGGGTGAGCCATTTTTCAATTACGAAAATGTCGCAAAAGCGGTGAAAGTTTTAAATGATGCTGAAGGTTTAGATTTCTCAAATCGCAAAATAACCATTTCAACTTCGGGCTTGGTTCCAGAAATTCTACGCTGTGCTGACGAGCTTCAAACTAATTTAGCAATTTCGCTACACGCTACAAACGACAAGCTGCGCACCGATATCATGGCGATTAATAAAAGATATCCGCTGAAAGAGTTGCTCGCTGCTTGCAAGGTTTACAACACAAAAAATCCCAACCAAAAAATCACTTTCGAATATGTGATGCTAAAAGGCGTCAATGATCAAGAATTGCACGCGCGTGAGTTAATTAATTTGATTAATCGCTCGAATGTGAATGTGAAAATTAATTTAATTCCTTTTAACCCGTGGGATGGCTGCGAATATGGTCGCACTGATATTGAGCAGATTCTGAAATTTCAGCAGATCTTAAAAAATTCAAATGTGATTTCGCCGATTAGGAAGACGAGGGGTGAGGATGTTTTGGCGGCGTGCGGGCAGTTGAAGTCGGAATCAGAGCGTGAGAGAAAGAGCAAAACTAACTAATAGTTGGTGTCACGTCATTCGACTGACGTAACACCGAAAATTGACCTTTAAGAAAACAAATCCCCAACCTTCTTAAAAAAACTCTCCGATTTCGGATTGCTAGATTTTCCACTCATCAATTTATCCAACTTCATCAAAAGCTCGCGCTCTTCGCTGGATAGCTTCACCGGCGTTTCAATATTAATTTTTACAAACATATCGCCGCGTCTGCCGCCCGAATTAATCACGCTCATGCCGCGCGATTTTAAGCGGAATTGATCGTGGTTTTGCGCGCCTTCAGGAATTTTTAAACTGGCTTTGGTGCCATCAATTGTAGGAATTTCGATTGCCCCACCAAGTGCTGCGGTAGTAAATTTTAGCGGAATTTCGAAGTGAATATCGTCGCCCTTGCGCGTGAAAAATTGATGTTTTTTGATTGAAAGATAAACATACAAATCACCAGTCGGGCCGCCGCGCTGACCGGCTTCGCCTTCGCCACTTAAGCGAATTCTATTTCCTTCTTCGACACCTGCCGGAATTTTAACTGACAAAGTTTTTTCTTTATTAACGCGCCCTTCGCCGCGACAAGTTTTGCACGGATTTTTGATGGTTTGGCCAACGCCACCGCAAGTTGTGCAAGCGCGTTCAACAATGAAAAATCCTTGCTGAGCGCGAATTTTTCCGCTGCCTTTACAAGTTGCGCAATCAACCGGTTTTTCACCGCTTTGCGCACCGCTGCCATGGCAAGGTTCGCAAGCTGAAGGAATGGTGAAAGAAATTTTCTCAGCGGTGCCACGGAAAGCTTCTTCGAGAGAAATTTCTAAATTGTAGCGAATATCAGAACCGCGTTGTGCGGCGCTACGTTTTTTAGTTTGCTGACGTCCGCCCATGTCGCCGAAAATATCGGAGAAATTGCTGA
Source organism: uncultured Alphaproteobacteria bacterium (assembly GCA_903898475.1). Taxonomy (GTDB): domain Bacteria; phylum Pseudomonadota; class Alphaproteobacteria; order Rickettsiales; family UBA1997; genus UBA2645. Next base: position 2,930 of record CAIUFU010000124.1, read on the forward strand.
AGATATCGTTGAAGTCGAAGCCATCCATGCCGCCACCGCCACCAAATCCACCACGTCCGCCACCTTGTGCGGCGTCGTGGCCATATTGGTCGTAGCCCGCTCTTTTTTGATCGTCTTTTAAAACTTCGTAAGCCTCGGTGGCTTCTTTGAATTTGGTTTCGGCCTCTTTGTTTCCGGGATTGCGATCTGGGTGATGTTGCATCGCTAATTTGCGATAAGCTTTTTTGATTTCATCAGCAGAGGCGCCTTTGGCAACGCCAAGAATTTCGTAATAGTCTCTTTTGCTCATTTTGTAATTTTTTAGTAAGGTAAGTTGTTATGCTGAGCCTGTCGAAGCATGATTCAGGGCTCGGTGCCCCGAATCATGCTTCGACAGGCTCAGCATGA